>DATLPP010000099.1:0-12481 GCA_035535615.1 Candidatus Udaeobacter sp. | reverse complement strand
GTCCGCGCTCTGCCGCAGCAGCTCGGCCTCGCTGCGAAGCTCCGGACTGAGCGCGGCGATGAATCTCCGCCAGAGGTGATCGCCGTCGATCAGCATGATGAACGCGATGATGAGGACGAGCGTGAAGTTGAAGAGCACGTTGGCAATACCGGAAACGAACCCGAGCGCGTCGCCGGCGACCGACCCGGCGATCTGGGAGATCTTCGCGGGGACCTGGCCGTAGAGGTCCGTCACGTTGACCGGAAAACCCGCGCCTTCTAGGCGCTGCTGCAGTGCGACCACCTCGCGCGCGGCGCGGTCGCCGTACTCGGGAGCCCTCACGATGAGGTCGTTCAGCTGGCCGACGAGACCCGGCACCGCGAGCGCCAGGGTGCCCGCGAGGAGGAACGCGATCCCGATGTACACGACGACGACGCTGAGCGCGCGATTCAGGACCGTTCGCTGGTCGATGCGATTCACCAGGGGCGAAAGCAGGTACGACACAGCCCATGCGGCGACGAAGATGATGACGACGTCCGCCACGCGCGACAGGACCTCGGTGAGATCGGCGAGGATCTGGAAGGTCGCGAGGACGATGAGCAGAACGACCAGCGTCGTGATCAGCTGGCGTTCGCGCGTCGAGAGATTCACAGGCGCATGGTACCGACGGAATACCATGCTTCTCCGTGCCGGACGCGCGCTCCCTCATGGATCGCTACGCGTCGTATCTCCCAATTACCGACCGGACACCCCGGCTAACCCTTGGTGAGGGCGATACGCCGCTCGTGCGCGCCCGTTCGCTCGAGCGCGAGACGGGCATCCCCGAGATATGGCTGAAGGTCGAAGGTCAGAACCCGACCGGGTCGTTCAAGGATCGCGGCATGGTCGTCGCGGTGGCAAAGGCGCTCGAAGATGGCGCGCGGATGGTGCTCTGCGCCTCGACCGGCAACACCGCGGCGTCGGCGGCCGCGTACGCCGCCCGGGCGGGGATGTCCTGCACCGTGATCCTGCCGGCGGGGCAGGTCGCGGCCGGCAAGCTCGCGCAGGCGATCGCGCACGGCGCGCACGTGGTGGCCGTTCGCGGCCCGTTCGACGCCGCCCTGGCGGTCGTCCGGACGCTCGCCGAGCAAGGCGAGGCGACTCTCGTGAACAGCGTCAACCCGCACCGCCTGGAAGGGCAAAAGACGGCCGCGTTCGAGATCTGCGAGACGCTCGGAGATGCCCCCGACGCCCTATTTATCCCGGTCGGCAACGCCGGGAACATCACCGCCTACTGGAAGGGATTTGTGGAGGCGGCGCGGGCCGGGATGGCGCGCCAGCGACCGCGCATGTACGGCTATCAGGCGGAGGGCGCGGCGCCCCTGGTCACCGGGAAGGCGGTCGCCGAGCCCCAGACGGTCGCGACCGCGATCCGGGTCGGCAACCCGGCGTCGTGGAAGGGCGCGGTGGCGGCGCGGGATGAGTCGGGCGGCGCGATCGACGCCGTGAGCGACGCCGAGATCCTGGAGGCGTACAGCTTCCTCGCCCGGTGCGAGGGCGTCTTCGCCGAACCCGCTTCGGCCGCGGCGATCGCCGGGCTACGCAAGCGCGTGCGCGCGAACGGACTTGGCGGCGCGAAACGCGTCGTCTGTGTCCTTACCGGCAACGGGATGAAGGATCCGGACCGCGCCCGCTCGCTCGCCGGGGAGATCGCCGAGGTCGAGGCCACAACGGACGCGGTCCGCGCCGCGTTGAGGTCCTAGCAGTGGGGGAGCTTCGCGTGCGGGTGCCCGCATCGAGCGCGAATCTCGGTCCCGGCTTCGATTCATTCGCGATCGCCCTTCCCCTTCTCGCCGAGTTCGATCTTCGTCCCGCGCGCACGTGGTCCGTGAACGTCGACAACGCCGGCGATGTTCACCAGAACGGAAATCGGATCCCGACCGGCGACGACAATCTGTTCGTCGTGTCCGCGCGAGCTGCGGCCGAGGCCGCGGCGGAGACGCTCGGCTCGTACCACGTCACGCAGCGCTCGGCGATCCCGGTCGGGCGCGGGCTCGGCTCGAGCGCGGCGGCCATTGTGGGCGGCGTCGTCGCGGCGAACGCGCTCATGGGCGAGCCTCTCGATCGACGGACGCTCCTCCGCGTCGCGAGCGAGGTGGAAGGGCACGCCGACAACGTCGCCGCGGCGCTCTACGGCGCGTTCACGGTCGCGCTCCCCAGCGATGACGGGCCCGTCGCGACGCGCATCGCATTCCCGCGTACGTGGCGGATCTGCCTGTTCATTCCCCGAGAGCCACTCGCGACTGAGACCGCACGCGCCGTCCTTTCGGATAACGTCTCGCGAGCCGATGCCGTCTTTAACATCGCCCACGCCGCCGCACTGCTCGCCGCGGTGCTCCGCTCCGACGGCGCGCTTCTTTCGATCGCGATGGCCGACCGCCTGCATCAGCCCGCGCGGGCGCACCTCGTGACCGGTCTCGCCGAAATCATGGCCGCGGCGCGTGATGCGGGCGCGTTCGGCGCCGCGCTCTCCGGCGCGGGGCCTGCCGTCGTCGCGTTCGCACCGGCGCGGCTCGCCGCGCGAGTCGTCGTGGCGATGGAGGAGTCGGCCCACGCCGTCGGCACGAGCGGACGCGGGCGAGTTGTCCGCGTGCGCGCCGCTGGTGCGCAGGTGCAGCGCTCGTGAGGACGGCGGCGCTCGTGTTCGCAGCGGTCCTTCTTTCGACTTCGTGCGTCGACAACCGGATCGTGGTGACGACGCCGACGCCCACACCCGTCCGCACCACAGCGACCCCGTCGACGACCGCGAGTGCGAGTCCGACGCCGAGCCCCACGCCGACGCCCACGCCGGTCCCGACGCCGCTCCTCTCGGCGCGCGGCGGGATCCTCGTGAAGGAGCCGCTCGCGTACACGAAGGTCCGCAGCCCGCTCACGATCTCCGGCGACGCCAGCGTCTTCGAAGCCGCGCTCGTCTGGCAGGTGACCGACACCGCCGGTCGCGTTCTGGCAAGCGGGATCGTCACCGCGAGCGCCGGCGCACCCGGGAAGGGCACGTTCACGATCACGGCGACGTACCAGGATCCGCCGTCCGACATCATCGGATTCGCCGAGGTCTACACGCGCAGCCCGCAGAACGGGGAGATCGATGAGATCGTCCGCGTTCCGCTCATTCTCGCCGCCGTCCGCTGATGCGGCTCGCGCTCCTGGCGATCCCGGCGGTGCGGACTGCGCTGTCGCTCGAGATCGGGCGCGATATCGAGTACCACGCGGCGATCGCGAGCACTCAGGAACGCGCGCGCGCGTTAGCTGCCGCCGGATCGCGGGCCACGGTCGTCGTCGCCGATCACCAGACCGCCGGGCAGGGGACTCGCGGGCGACCCTGGGAGGATCCGGCGGGGACGAGCCTCCTCGGCTCCTGGCTCTTCCGCCCCGCTCTCGCCGAACCAGGCCTTTTCGCGCTCCTGGCCGGCGTCGCGGTGGCCCGCGCGCTCGCGCGGCTTGGGATGGGGGACGCCTCCCTAAAATGGCCCAACGACGTCGAGGCGGGCCATAAGAAGGTCGCCGGCGCACTGGCCCACGCGACCACTGATGGGGAAGGCGGTTCGCTGGTGCTGGGGATCGGTGTGAACGTGCATCAGCGCCTGGATGACTTCTCGCCGGAGCTTCGCGCGACCGCGACCTCGCTCGCCCTTGCCGGCCACACGGTGGATCGGCTCTCGCTATTCGTCGATCTCACGCGCGAGCTGGATCGCGTGGCCATGCCCGGCGAGCGCAAAGAGGCACTCGAGGAGTGGCGCAAGCGCTCCACGCTCCTCGGCCGCGAGGTCGAGGTGACGCGCGATGGAAGACCGCTCGTGCGCGGCGTCGCCCGCGACATCGCTGAAGACGGCGCGCTGCTTGTCGGCTCGGAGCGCGTCGTCGTCGGCGACGTGCGCGCGGTCGCATGAGCGATCGGTCCGTCATCGTCATCGACGGGAGCTCAGCGATGTCCGACGAGGTGCAGCGCGAGTTCCGCTTCCGCCTGCTGCCGATCCACGTGCTGTTCGGCGACGAGGACTTCACGCCCGGCGTCAACATGACGACGGCCGAGTACTACGAGAAGCTAGCGTCATCGAAGAAGCCGCCCACCACGGCGGCGCCATCGCTCGGCGAGTGCGTGGAGATCTATTGGGCGCTCGTCGCCGAGGGCTTCCGCTCGGTCCTCGTGATCACCGTCATCAACGAGGCGTCTGTGACGCACACCGTCGCGAAGACCGCGGCGCAGCAGGTGGATGGGGCGAAGATCGAGGTCGTCGACTCGCGGACGACCGCCGGCGGGATCACGCTCATCGCCACGGCATGTGCCCGGATCCTGCGGGACGGGCGGAGCTTCGACGAGGCGGTCGCGATGGCGCGCCGGCTCGCGGGGCGCGTGCAGATCCTCGCCCTGATCGACACGCTCGAGTACCTGCGGCGCGGGGGCCGGGTCTCCGGTGCCCAGGCCGCGTTCGGTGCGCTCCTTTCTATTAAGCCGATCGTGGAGGTGAAGGACGGGGATCGCGTCCTCATCGACAGGGTGCGCACTCGCGAACGCGGCGTCGAGCGCCTCAAACAGCTCATCGAGGAGCGGGTGCCACCCGGTTCGCGCATCCACGCCTGCGCCATGCACACGAATCACCCCGAGCGCGCGCACGTCCTCGGCGAATGGGTTCAGGAGCGATTCCACTGCGTGGAGTACTGGACGGCGGAGGCCGGCCCCATCATTGGGACGCATACCGGCCCCGGCGTGACCGGGCTGTGCTGGTATCGCGAGGAGGACGCTCGAGCGTGAGGCTACGCAATCCGTTCGGCCGCAAGACGAAGGAGTTCCCATCGCATCTGTGGACACAGTGCCCCAGCTGCGGCGAGATGCTGTTCAACAAACAGCTCGATCGGAACCACAACGTCTGTCAGAAATGCGGCCACCATTTCAAGCTCGGCGCCCTCGCGCGCATCGAGCTCCTGGCCGATCCGAAGTCGTTCAGCGAGACCGACGCGGACATGGTCTCGTCCGACCCGCTCGGATTCGTCGACAGCAAGCCGTACCCCGAGCGCATCGCGGCCGCGCGCGCCAAGAGCGGGCACAAGGACGCTGTCCTCACCGGCGACGCGCAGATCTCCGGGATCCCGGTCGTCCTCGCCGTCATGGATTTCGAATTCATGGGCGGGTCGATGGGGAGCGTCGTCGGCGAGAAGCTCACCCGTGCGGCCGAGCGCGCGTTCTCGGAACGCAAGCCTCTCGTGATCGTGTCGGCCTCAGGCGGCGCGCGCATGCAGGAGGGGACGATCGCCCTCATGCAGCTCGCGAAGACGGTCGCAGCCGTCGCTCGCCTCGACGCCGCGTCCATTCCGTTCATCAGCGTGCTGACCGATCCGACGACGGGCGGCGTGCTCGCATCGTTCGCGTCGCTCGGCGACATCGTGCTGGCCGAGCCCGGTGCGCTCATCGGATTCTCGGGCGCTCGCGTGACGAGCGAGACCATCGGCGAGAAGCTGCCCAAGGGTTTTCAGCGCTCTGAGTTCCTGCTCGAGCATGGCTTCGTCGATCAGGTCGTCCCGCGCACGCAGCTCAAGGAGCGCATCGCGTTCTTCCTGAATGCGTTCCGTGTCGCGGGTCAAGACCTGCGCTGGAGCCTCTAGTGCCGCGTCCCGGAATGCGCATGCACCTCCATCGGCCCGGCACCGCCGAGGCCGGTGTCGCCTTCGTCCGCGCGCTCGGTTACGTATGCACCGATACGCTCCCTCGCGTGCTCCTCGGCTCCTGGGCCTCGGCGGCCCGGGCCGCAGATCTGCGTACGCCTTCCGGGACGCGCCACTAGCTTGTCCATGCTGGATCGCATCGTCGGCACGCGCCGCCCCACGGACGGCAACGGCCACATCGCCGTCGAGGCGGGACTCGTCACCGACGCGACGCAGCTCGCATCGGGGCGGCCGACGCCGTGGCAGACCGTGCAGACCGCGCGGAACATCGCGCGCCCGCACGCGCTGGACATCATCACTCGCGTCTTCGAACGCTTCCAGGAGCTGCACGGCGATCGTTCCTTTCGCGATGATCCGGCGATCGTCGGCGGCATCGCCGAGCTCGGCGGGCGGCCGGTCATGGTCGTCGGCCAGCAGAAGGGTTCGTCGACCGAGGAGAACATCCAGCGCAACTTCGGGATGCCGTATCCCGAGGGGTACCGCAAGGCGATGCGCCTCTACCGCCTCGCGCACAAATTCCATTTGCCGCTTGTAACTCTGGTGGATACACCGGGCGCGTATCCCGGACCCGAGGCCGAGGAGCGAGGGCAGGCGGAGGCGATCGCCTCCAGCATTCAGCTCATGACCCGCCTGGGCGTCCCCGTCGTGGTTGTCGTCCTCGGTGAGGGCGGCTCCGGCGGCGCGCTCGCACTCGGCGTCGGCGATGTCGTGCTCGCGCTCGAGAACGCGACGTACTCGGTGATCTCGCCGGAGGGCTGCGCCGCGATCCTGTGGCGCAGCGCCAGCGAGGCCGAGCGGGCGGCCGTCGCCATGAAGCTCGCCGGACCCGATCTCCTCGAAACCGGCGTCGCCGACGCGCTCATACGCGAACCGGCCGGCGGCGCCCACACCGATCACGAGGCGACGGCCTCCGCGATCAAAACCGCGCTCGTCGCGCAGCTCGACCGGCTCTCGCGCGTTCCGGTCGCCGATCTCCTTTCGCTCCGCTACGAGCGCTTCCGAGCGTTCGGAACGTTCGTCGAGCCGAACGGCGCGACTCCCGCTCCTCCCGCGCCCTGGTGGCGCCGCATGATTCGCAACCCCCTCGAGAAGGGCGGCCTGTAGACCGGTGAGCGAAAACGATCCGCTCCTCGGGCTGGTCGACGACCTTCTGAAGCTCGAGCTTCCCGACGGTCTGACCGCGGTGACGATCGAGGTCGAAGCGGATGGGTTCGCCGTCTCGGTCTCGCGGCACGGGCAGAGCGCGCGCGCGACAGCGCCGGCCATCGCGCTCGAGGAAGCTCCTGTCGAGAAGACACAGCGCGTGCACGCGACGACGGTCGGGCTCTTCAGCGCGGCACGGGAATGGAGCACGGGCGACGCGGTGGCGCGCGGTGACGTGCTCGGAGGGATCGAATCGCTCGGACACATCGCGGAGATCAGCGCGCCCGCGGATGGCGAGATCCGCGAGGTCCTCGTGACCGGCGGCGCGCCGGTGGAGTATGGACAGGCCCTCTTCGTCATCGCGCTCCGCTGACCACATCGGCGTGACGGTTCGCCCGTCCGGAGACGGCCATCTCGCCGACGTCACGGTGCAGGGTCCCCCAACGACAACGCATCGCGTGCGCGTCTCACGCGCGGAGCGCGAGCGGTACGGCGGTTCCGACGTCGCCGATCTGGTGAAGCGCTCCTTCGAATTCCTGCTCGCGCGCGAGGGGAACACGTCGATCCTGCGCGAGTTCGATCTCTCGACGATCGAGCGGTACTTCCCCGAGTACGCGCGCGAGTTCCGGCCGGGCTAGCCGACCAGCGCGGGAGCCGGCATCTCGAGCTGCCTCAGCGACCGCGTCGCGCGCCAGCCCGAGATGAGCCCGTAGATGGCGATCGCATGGACCGCGATCCCGAGGAAGTCAGCGAACAGCACGAAGAGGAGACCGTCGAGGAAATAGAGCGCGATGCCGACCGCGTACCAGCCGAGATTCCCGCGCCGCGCGGCGCGCCCGATGAGAAGGAAGCTGCAAGCGATCGCGACGTCGATGATGAACGCGTAAATCGGTGTCCGCAGAGTGCTGCTGGTGACTCGAGCGAGCTCGTCGATGAGATACGTCACGCCGAGACCGACCGCGAGACCCCACTGCGTTCCCGCCGCGTTCAGGACCGAGTTCAGGATCGACGCGCCGCCGATCCAGTAGAACCACGCGCCGCCGGTGTTGCGTCGCTGGAGGAGCTGGAAGCGAAGAAGGTCGCGGCTGCTGACGGTCGCTCCCGCGGTGTCGGGCGCGCCCGCGGCCGGCGCCGGGAGCGTCGTGTCCGCACCGAGCACCGGCTTGCCGTCGACGTGCAGCGTGGGTTGGTCGTTCGAGACTCGCGGGGTGTTCACCGTGAGGACGTGGCCCGCGAGGCTCGTGACATAGCGGTCTGATTCCGGGGTCTGGTCGAAGCGCTCGATCCGGCGGCGGTCCACGATGACGCGCGCGCCGAGGATCGGCGCCCGCTCGACCACAACGCGGTGCTGCTTGCCGGTGGCGTCCGTGACCGTCCATTCCGCGAGCCGTGCCATCGCCGGAGATGATGCACTCCGCGCGACGTGCAACTCGGTAGCGGTCGCGTCTCACCGAGCGGCAGTACGTAGACTCGGCGCCCTTATGACAAGCACGCCCGTCGCATGGGTCTTCCCCGGTCAGGGATCGCAGATCGTCGGAATGGGGAAGGACCTCGCCGATCGTTACACCACCGCCGCGCGCGTGTTCGAAGAGGCGAACGAGGCGATCGGCGTGGACCTCCGAGCGCTCTGCTTCGACGGTCCGCAGGCGGAGCTCGATCGCACCGCCAACACGCAGCCCGCTTTGGTCGCGACTTCGATCGCGGCGTTGCGCGCCGCCGAGGAAGCCATCGGCGGTTCATTGCCGGAGCCGGTGGTCGTTCTGGGCCACTCGCTCGGAGAATTCAGTGCGCTCGTCGCGGGTGGCGCGCTCCACCTTGCGGATGCGGTGCGATTGGTCCGGACACGCGGCGAGCTCATGCAGACCGCGGATCCCGCGGGAGCGATGGCCGCGGTCATCGGACTCGACGCGTACGCCGTAGCGCGTGCGCTCATCGGAACGCACGTCGTCGTCGCGAACGACAACGCGCCGGGGCAGGTCGTCGTGTCCGGACCGCGTGCCGAGCTCGCGCGCGCCGCCGACGATCTGAAGAAGATCGGGGCAAAGCGCATCATCCCCCTCCGAGTATCGGCCGCGTTCCACTCCCCGGCCATGCAGCACGCCGCACCCCGCTTGCGAGAGGCGATCGACGTCACGCCATTCAGCGCCCTTCGCCATCGCCTGATCGCGAACGTCGACGCTCGCGTGCACGAGCACGCGCGCGAAATGCCCGCGCTGCTGGAGAAGCAGGTGTGGTCTCCGGTACAGTGGGTTGCCTCGGTCAAGCGAGCACACGCGGAGGGCGCGTCCGCGTTCGTCGAGTTCGGTCCTGGGAACGTACTCACCGGACTCGTGAAGCGGATCCTTCCCGACATCATGACCGGGAACGTTTCGGATGAGAGCACGCTTCGGCAGTCACTTCCGCTGTTGAAGGGAGATGCGCGATGAAGATCACGAAGACGTACATCATGCTCATGGCCGACGACGTCGTTCGCGGCGCAACCTTCTACAAGAAGGCGCTCGGCCTCAAGCCGGGAGGCTACGAGTCGTCGGAGTGGACGGAGCTGACGCAGAACGGCACCACCGTCGCACTTCACCACGGGGGCGGCTCGACCGAACGAGACACCGGCCTCGGTTTCTATGTCGACGACATCGAGGCCGCGTGCAAAGCGGTCGCGACGTCGGGGGGGAAGATCATCAAGCCACCCGAAGCCCGCACCGACGAGGGCATCACGCTCGCGACGGCAGTGGACACCGAGGGCAATCGCTTCTCGATCGCGCAGGAAATGCCGCGCGCATGACGCCGATCGAGAAAGTCCTCATCGCAAATCGTGGCGAGATCGCCGTGCGGATCATCCGCGCATGCCGCGAGCTCGGCATCCAATCGGTCGCGGTGTACAGCGAGGCCGACGCCCATAGCCTCCCGGTGCATCTGGCCGACGAGGCGATCTGCATCGGGCCGGCGAACGCGCGCGAGTCGTACATGAACATCAGCGCGATCATGTCGGCCGCGCTTCTCTCGGGCGCGCAGGCGATCCATCCGGGGTACGGCTTCATCTCCGAGAACGCCGACTTCGCCGAGGTGTGCAAGGACCACGGTCTGGTGTTCATCGGACCGCCGCCCGAAGTTCTCCGCCTCTTCCACGACAAGGCGCAGACCCGTCTCGAGATGAAGCGCGCCGGCATGCCGGTCATCCCCGGCTCGGATGGACCGGTCCGCAATGTCGCCGAGGCGTTGCGGATCGCTGAGGCGATCGGTTATCCCGTGATGCTGAAAGCGAAGGCCGGTGGCGGCGGTCGCGGGATGCGCAAGGCAACCTCGCCTTCCGAGCTCCAGCGGCTCTGGCCGCAGGCCGCGAGTGAGGCGAGGGCCTCGTTCGGCGATGACGGCATCTACGTCGAGCGCTGCCTCGAAGGTGTCCGGCACGTGGAAGCGCAGATCGCCGTGGACGAATCGGGGCGGGGCATCTGTCTCGGCGAACGGGAGTGCTCGATCCAGCGGCGGAACCAGAAGATGATCGAGGAAGCCCCCTCGGCGTCGATCAGCGAGAGCCTCCGCCAGGACATCGCGAAGCTCGCGGTGGATGCGGCGGTGCGCGCTGGTTATCGCAACGTCGGCACGTTCGAATTCCTCGTCGACGCGCAGAACAAGCCGTACTTCATTGAGGTCAACTCGCGGATCCAGGTGGAGCACACGGTCACGGAGATGACGACGGGCATGGACCTGGTCAAAGAGCAGATCGCGCTCGCCTCGGGTGAGCTCCTTTCAATGAGCGAGGAGCAAATCTGGGTGCGCGGGCACGCCATCGAGTGCCGCATCAACGCCGAGGACGCGGAAGCGAACTTCGCCCCGTCGACCGGCGTCCTCACCAGCTGGCTGCCGCCGGCCGGTCCTGGCATCCGTCTCGACTCCCACTGCTTCCAGGGCTACGAGGTCCCTCCGTATTACGACTCGCTCCTCGCCAAGGTGATCGCGTGGGGCCGCGACCGCCACGAGGCCGTCGCGCGGATGCAGCGCGCGCTGGATGAATTCACGATCGTCGGTGTGACGACGAACATCCCGGCCCACAAGAAGATCCTGGCGAGCGATCTCTTCCGCTCAGGCCAGGTGACGACGCATCTCATCGACACCGTGGGAGTGGATGCGCTCGCGGGCTGATCGGGGCGTGTTTTCTCAGCTGGCATATCCGCTGCGGGTCCTGTGCGTTAATCAATGAAGATGGTCAGTCGAGCTCCGACCGCCCTATCGCTCAACCGATCGCTTGTCGTGCTGGCAGCGCTTCTTCTTGCCGCGCTCGCAGCCATTGCCGGGACTGGGCAGCTTGTCGGGACATCGCTTCTGCCGCCGGCGCGGCCCGTTTACGCACCCGCCGAGAATTCCGCGGCGCCCGCACCAGCAGTGGATGTCACATCGGCTCCGCTCCCGACCACGGACAGCGCGGTTCCGGGCGCGCAGACCGGCGCCTCCCCTCTTCCGACGGCGCAAACTCCCGCGCCCGTGCGAATTGGCGCCCCGCCGGCGCGACTCCCGAGCCTCGACGGCAACGATTCGAGCTCGCCCTACGCGCCGCAAGGTGCCGACGGCAAGTTCCCGGGTTTCGAGGGGCCATCGCGCAACTAGCTGCGTAGCGCCCTAACCGAACAACGCCGACCCGTACCTATACTCCCGCGTCGCGACCTCGAGGTCGCTCCGATATGACGCAGGGGGAAAGCATGAAACGCGTCTCGCGTCGATTCGTTGCGCTCACCGCCACCATCGCGTTCGTCGTTTCGTGGAGCGGCGCTCCGGCCGGCAATGCGCGGACCATCTTCGGCGACCCGCAGACATCCCAGCCCACCATCGGGGCCGTCGATCCAGAAGATCAGTTGATCGAGCCCAAGGTATTTATCGGCGACGAAGGAGACGACGTTTCAGGCACGAGCGAGTTCAAGGGCATGACATTCGGCAACGCGCTGACGGAGTGTCCGCAGGCCGGTCTGCGCGACACGAATCCACGTCCGCTTGACCTTCGAAAGAAGGACGCGGTCGAGAAGAAGAGCGAGGGCGGCGGAGACAATCGCGTCAATCAGGATTACTCGTGCTTCCCGCAGGACGAGACCTCGATCGACGTCAACCCGGTCCACCCGCAGAACATCGTCGGCGGGGCGAACGATTACCGACTCGGGTGGGGCACGTCTGGGTTCTACGCGTCCACCGACGGCGGCCAGCACTGGTACGACGGGATCATCCCGTTCCCGTCGCTCCCGAGCGGGGATAACCTCGACGGCGGCGGCGACCCGGCGATCGTGTTCGATCGCGCCGGCGTCGTCTACTACGCGGACATCAACTTCAACCGCACGGACGACACGAGCGGCGTCTGGGTGAGCCGATCGACGAACGGTGGCTTCACGTGGACGCGGCCGTGCGTTGGGCTCCAGCCCACCCCACCGGCGACGGAGTCGTCGCGCTGCGCCGGCGCAGGCGACCCGCGCCAGCCCGGTGACGGGACCGTCGACTTCATTCAGGACAACGACGCCGTTTTGAACGGCAGCGTCCCAGCAAACGACAAGGAATACATCGCCGCCGGGCCTCGGCCTGCCGGCGTCAACGCAACCTGCTTCGGCCCGACGACCCGGACCCCCGTCGCGTGCAACCCGGACGTGGTCGGTGTCGATCGGCTGTACGTCACGTGGACGATCTTCAC
>DATLPP010000098.1:0-17242 GCA_035535615.1 Candidatus Udaeobacter sp. | reverse complement strand
CCGCACCCATCGACGGTCCCAACACGGAGGATGCGTGCCCGCATTGTTCCCAAGCGACTGGCTTGCCGACGCACCGTACGAAGATTTCGACCTCGGCGTGCTCAAGGCCGGCAAGGAGAGCGAGGTCTACCTCGTCTCCCGGACCGGTCCTACCCGCGCGTGCCTGATGGCCGAGAAGCGCTTCAAGCCGCGGTTGCAGCGTGGCTTCCGCAACGACTACCTGTACGCGGGCGTGTTAGGCGAAGGGACTTTTCGCGAGGATCGCGCGATGAAGAAGCGGACCCGGTTCGGCCAGGAGATGCTCGAAGCGAGATGGATCGGGAACGAGTGGACAGTGCTCGGGCGGCTGCACGCGGCCGGCGTGACCGTGCCCCCTCCGGTGGAGCGCGTCGAGAATGGTTACCGCATGGCCTTCATCGGAGAGGCCGACCGCGCGGCGCCCAGACTCGCGGACGTCGACCTCGACGTTCTGACGGCGAGGAGGGTCTGGCGAGAGCTGCAGCGAGAGATTCGGCTGATCCTCGACGCCGAGCTTGTGCATGGGGACCTCTCCGCCTTCAACGTTCTCTGGTGGCACGAACGGCCGGTGATCATCGATTTCTCGCAGGCGGTCGACGTCGTCACGCACCCGGCGGCGCGGGAGCTCCTGCGGCGGGATGTCGACCGGACCGCCGAGTATTTCCGCCACCAGGGCGTCGCGGTCGACCTCGACGCCGCTCTGGCACTGGTCGGGGACTCCCCGGCGCGCTTTGCGCACCAAGTTTTGTCATCCTGAGCATGTGTTCGACCTGACGACGCCCTGGTGGGAGATCATCCTGCGGACCACGGTCGTCTACGTGGTGGTGCTGGTCCTCCTGCGGACCGCCGGAAAGCGCGAGCTTGGGCAGATGAGCCCGGTCGACCTGGTCGTGATCCTCGTGATCGCGAACGCGGTCCAGAACGCGATGACCGGCGGCGACAACTCTCTGATCGGCGGCGTCATCGCGGCCACGACCCTCGTCGCGGTGAATACGGGGTTCTCACGGGTCGGCCACCGAGTGCCGTACCTGAAGCATCTCTTCGAAAGCGAACCCACCCTTCTCGTAGAAGACGGGAAGCTGATCAAACGCAACCTGGAGCGAGAGAACGTCGAAGAAGACGAGCTCATGATGGCGGCGCGCGAGCACGGTATCGAAGAACTGGCAGGGGTCGACGCCGCGTATCTCGAGCGCGACGGCTCGATAAGCATCATCCCGAAGGACGCGCCGGGGAAGGGAATCAGTCGCCGGCACATTCGCCAGTTCCGTCAGCGTTGAACGCGTGAGCCGATTCCCGCCGCCGGGCCTAGCGCCACTCGGCCACCGCAACTACGCGCTGTACTGGGTCGGCCAGCTCGTATCCATGTCGGGGACGTGGATCGAGCTGACAGCGACGTCATGGCTTCTCTATGAGCTGACCGATTCACCGCTCCTTCTCGGGCTCAACGGCGTGTTCCGCGCAGCGCCGATCTTCGCGTTCGCGCTCATCGGCGGGACCATCGCGGATCGTGTCGAGCGGCGGCGGCTGCTTCTCATAACGCAGAGCTCATCCGTGGTCACATCGCTCGTGCTCGGAGTCCTCGTCGTGACGGGGCATGTGGTGTTCTGGCACGTGTACCTCATCAGTCTCATCAACGCGACCATTGCCGCGTTCGACGCCCCAGGACGTCAGTCGCTTTTCCCGATGCTCGTGCCCCGCGGGCAGCTGCAGAACGCGATCACGCTGAATGCGATGCTGTTTCAGACGGGGCAGCTCGTGGGCCCGGCCATCGCCGGCGTGTTGATCGCCCGCGTGAGCATCGCGGCGCCGTTCTTTGTCAACGCCGCGAGCTACTTCGCGATCATCGGGGCGCTTCTCGCTATGCGCATCCCGCCGATCGCGGTGCGCCCTCTACGTGGGTCGATCCGCAGCGAGCTCGTCGGCGGCCTTCGATACGTCCGGGCCAGCACGGTGTTGCCGCTGGTCCTCGTCATGGAAGCGACGTTCTCGGTTTTCGGGCACAACCAGGCGCTGATGACGATCTTCGCCCGCGACATTCTCGGGGCGGGCGCCGAGGGGCTCGGGGCGCTTCTCTCCAGCATCGGCGCCGGTGCGATCGCCGGCATGGTCGTGCTGATTCTCGTCGGGGACGTTCGCCGGAAGGGAGCGTTCATGCTCGCGTCAGGCGCCCTGTACGCGTCGGCGCTCCTGGTCTTCGCTTGGTCGCGATCGTTTCCGCTCTCGGTCGCGGTACTCGCGGCGCTCGGCTTCGCCGATGCGACCTGGGGCGCGCTTCGCAACGCGATCGCGCAGCTCGTGGCCGAGGATGCCTATCGGGGCCGCGTCATGTCGCTCATCCTCATGGCCGCGCGCGGGCTGACGAGCGCGTCCCAGGTGGAGACGGGCGTCGCGACCGCGCTCTTTGGTGCTCCGGGCGCAGCCACCATCGGAGCGCTTGCCATTGGCGGGGCGTTGACGGCCGCCGCCACGCGAGGAAAGGCCCTGCGAGACTTCACCGCGGCGAGCCCGCGACAACATGTCGCGCAGGCGGTACCGGCAGGAGGGGAGTCATGAGTCCCGCGAAGAAGACCGCGACGAAAAAGGCCACGACCCGTAAGACGACGCGCCGCAAGCGCGGCCCGGCAGAGCCGCGCGGTCCCGAAGCGCGCGAGTCCGCCCTCGATCGCGGCGACGAGCACATCGTCGCCCTGACCGACCGGGTGGAAAAGGCGAAGGGGTCGGTGCTCGCGGCCTACCGCGATCCATACGCCGGGCTGCCGCTGGTCCTCGCATCGCTCCCGATCGGGACCGTCGAGGCGACGCCCTTCCAGCGCGACCTTTCGAAGACCCACGCGGACCGACTCGCGATCGCGATCGGCGCATCGGGCCTGTTCCTGGATCCGGTAATCGCGATCCCGAGTGCGGATGGCTTCTGGTCTCCCAACGGACGACACCGATTGGCCGCCGCGAAGCAGCTCGGATTGCGCTCGATCACCGCGCTCCTCACCGACGATCCCACGCTTGCGTACCGGATCCTCGCGCTCAACACGGAGAAGGCGCACAACCTGCGTGACCGCGCGCTCGAGGTGATTCGCATGGCGCGCCAGCTCGCGAAGGAGACGCCGCGCTCGAAGGAGTCGGAGCACGCGACGAGCTTCGAGTCGCCTGCCTTCCTCACCCTCGGCGCCGCCTATGAGAAGCGCGACCGCTTCGCCGGGTCGTCTTACAACTCCATGCTGCGTCGCGTCGATCGCTTTCTAGATACAGCGCTTCCGGCTGCTCTACGTCAGCGGGATCAGTGGGCGGTTCGCCTCATGGACATCGACGACCGTGTCGCCGTGCACGTGAAGGCTTTGCAGGAGCGAGGCATGAAGAGTCCCTATCTACGGCAGGTCGTGGTCGCTCGGTGCAATCCGGTGCGGTGGATCCCCTCGAAGAAAGGGGAGGCCCCGCCGATGACGATGTCCGAGATGCTGACTCGCATGACCGCGAACATCCGTAAGTTCGACCCGTCCAAGGTCAGACCTCAGGACTTGGCGATCGTGGCGGCGGTCGCGCCAGAGGAGGGCTAGCGCTCGGGCTGAGTCGCTGGGTGCGTTGCGGGTCCTGTCCCGGGCTCGGGGTCGCGCGCTCGCCGCACCCTCCCCACCTTCGCGTCGTTCGCTGCGCTCACTCCGCTGGTGGGTCCCCGGGGCACCCGCGGCTCGCGCACAACCCGCTCGCCCGTGCCACCCGCAACGCCGACAGAGTCAGCGGCCGAGCGCAAGTCCAGTTACGGCGCCGATCGCGATCACGATCGCAGGGTGCAACGTTCCCCGATAGGTCAGCACCGTGGCGATCGCGGCCAGTGCGAGTTGCCATAGAGAAGGGTTCCCCGTTGCCGTGATGATTCCAATACCCGTGGCGACGAGCAGCCCTGCCGTGGCCATCGCAACACCTCTCACCAATCCAGCAACCGGTGTCGCGAAGAGCCAGCGGCGCGCGACGGCGGTGATCGGCACGATCACAAGCGGTGGGACCGATGCTGCGACCAGCGCAACCGTGGCCCCGATCACGCCGCCAACGAGATAGCCGAGACTCACGATGTAGAGACCGTTCGGACCGGTCGAGAGGCGCCCGATCGCGATCGCCTGCACGACCTGATCATCGGTCGCGATCCCGGGAGCGATGAGGTCGGCGCGCAGGAGCGGCAGTGAGGAAAGCCCGCCGAGCGACAAGGCGGATGCCTTGAGGAACACGCCGAAGAGTGCGAGCGCATCCATCCTCAGCCGACAGTCGTCTCGCGCGACGTTGGGCGCTCCCGGCCGAGGGCGATTGCGCCGATCAATGCTCCTGCTCCGATCGCCGCGAGAGTTGGCACTCCGAGCAACGCGGCGGCTACGACGAAACCGAGCGAGACGGCGACATCGATCGCGAGATGCGCGCGGCCATGTCGTGCTGACGCGCGGACCAGAAGGGCCGCGGTTGCGATCGTCATCCCTCCGGTCACGGGCGCGACTCCGGCAAGCGCAGCGCGAGCGAGAGGCGAGGCAGCGATCAATACATAACCAGCGGTGAGGACGACGGTGATCGCTGCCGCGGGGATCATCATTCCGGCGACGGCTGCGATGACGCCACGCCAGCCCGCGGCGCGACGGCCGATGAGGCCGGCGAGCGCTACGAGGTGGATACCGGGCGAGAGCTGTGACAGCGCCCAGGCCTCGCCGAATTCACGGGCGCTCATCCATCGCTCGCGATCGACAGCGAGGCGTCGAATCAGTAGCAAAGTACTAGTACCGCCGCCCACAGATTGCGTTCCGACAGCGACCCATGAGCGGGTCAACCTTGCCAGCATGCCCGTTAACCTAACGGTGATGGATGTGGTGGGTCGCCAGGAAGCTCCTGTCTTCACCTGGAATCCCGTCGAGCAGATGTGGGTGCAGGAACGTGGCGGCGCGGCGAAACCGCCGCCGGCCCCGCACGACATCCACGCGATCCAAACATGGTTCCTCGATACCGAAGACAACGAATGGATCCAGACGGTGCTCGGTCCGATGGGGCGTCAGCTGGCGGCGCAGTGGCGCGGCGCCTACCGCGTTCCCGATGCGGCGATCAGCCGCGAGACCAAGCCCGCGAAGAAGCGCAGCCCGCTGCCGATACTCGTCGGGGCGGTCGTGGTCATCGCGCTCATCGGCGGCGTCGCGATAGCGGCACCCGGGCTGATGAATCCGAACGCAACGCCGGCACCATCCGGTCCTATCGCGGCGAGCAACGACCCGGGGCCGAGCGCCTCGGCCGATCCGACAGCGGCCCCGACTCCCGAACCCACACCTGATCCGACCGTGGCGCCGGCCACTCCGGTGCCCGCGACCCCGCGTCCCCGGCCCGCGGGTCCGTCGTACACGCTGAAGAACGGGACCGTCGTGACCTACACAGGTCCGGTCACGGCGACGCGCAATGCGACCCTTCCGGCGTCGTTCTCAGTCTCGCTCGCGAATGGAAGGGCCGGCTCTGGCCCGTTCGGCATTTTCCTGAATGACCCGGTCACCGTTTCGAACCGTCGTGCGGTCAACGGAACCCTCGATGGGAACGGCCGCATCCTGCTGCAGATCCCGACCAACGTGCAGCCCGGTGTCTACCAGCTGCTGTTCTCGTACGGCGGAGAGACCGCTCAGATCACGACGGTGGCCGTGCGCTAGACGGGTCTAAGTCGCGCGCGGGTCCTTCACCGTGACGATCCAGAAGACGCCGAAGTCCTCCATCCACTGCGCGCCCTCGACCAACGGTCGGATCGCGAGGCGGTATGTCCCTGGAGCCGACGGTGCCACGATCGTGAACTGGAACCACGCGACCTGATTCGGTCCGACCCACTCCGCGGGCTGCGCGGCGACTCGGTTGTAGCGGGGCCATCCGGTGTTCGGCGATCCGGCGACGCCATCGCCCCCGAGCATCGATGGGTGATCCTGGCCGGGCTCTGGATTCCATGTGCCCAGATACGCGACCTGACCCATCGTGTCGGCGAGCCAGCCGCGCGTGCCGCTGTTGTAGTAGGCGACGACCGCCGTCGCGGTCTCACCCGGACACAGGCTCGAGTAGCCGCTCTGCCCGTACCACGATGCGTGAAACCCTCCGACCCCAGATGCGACTTTCGACGGCGCCGCGATACCGGGACCGTCGGTGCGCTGACAGGTCGTGGGCGAAGCGGACGGCGTTGGCGTGGGCGTGGGTGTGGGCGTCACGCTCGGCGTGGCCGCGCCCAGGAGGCTCACCGTTCCCGCGACGATGATTGCCTGACCGAGGATTCCGGCTGTGATGCGCGGCGAGTCGGTCATGACGCGGTACATGCCGATCGGAAGATCGACGAAACCGAACCACCCACTGCCATCGGTCGTCGTCGTACGAAGCATGGCTCCCGAGATCGGCTCGACGAGGTGCAGCACGGTGCCGGTGAGCAACGTGCCGTCGGTCGCGACCGCGGTGCCGCGGAGGTGACCGAAGATCGGCTGGGACTTCCACGTCATTGCCGGAACCATCGGCGCGTCGGCGAATATCGGCTGCGTCCCGGTGTCGTACTGCGACGGCTGCGTCAACGCTTTGATGAGCTCGTCACGGCCGACGGCCCCGCTCCGCGTCCCGGCGTCGGTCAGCGCGTCGGGCGTCCGATATGAGTAGCCGACCCAACCGATGGCGTTGTTGCCCGCCGCGCTCGGAGCGAGTGCGCGGCGCACCTGGCTCACGCTCGAGGCGATGTCGTTGAGGTACAGGGCCGATCCGATTGCCACGGAGCGGCGGTACTGGTTGTCCTTCGCGAACTCGTTCCACTCGTCGTACATCTGGTGCTGGTTCGCGAGAGAGTCGCGCTTGTAGTTCATGAGCATCGCGGTATCGAGGATCCCCTCGCGAAGCCATCCGCGCCAATCCTGGAGCTGCTCAGCGTATGCGCGCGTGTTCTCCCAGCTGCCCGTCGTCTGCGGTCCGTACCCATACGTGATCACGTCCGCCGACACGCGGATGTGGGGCTTGAGCGCGGTCGACTCCAGATAGATCCGGCGGACGATCCCCGTGACTTGATCGCGACGCCACTGCGTCCACGTCGGGTCCGTGTTCGATGTGTCGCTGCGACCGGTCTCGGCACGGAAACGCGCCACCGCCGTCGCGTTGTAGCCCCACGACGGCACGAGGGAACCGAGGTTGCCGTCGGGATATCGGATGCGGTCGAGGTTGATGCCGTCGACGTCGTAGTTACGGACGATGCTCGTCGCCACGCTCGCGATCCACGCCGCCGCGTCGGGATGGCCGGGATCGAGCATCCAATCGTCGTTCAGCTTCGAGACGCCGTCCGAGCGCGTCATGACCCAGTTGTCGCGTCCCGATGCAGCGGGGCCGTGCAGGTTGAAGATGTGATTCGGGTCCTTTGGCGGCGTGGTGCTGTTCCACATTGCGTTCGCGATCACCCACGCGTGGACCTCGACGCCCTGAGCGTGCGCCGTGTTGATGAGGGCTTGGAGAGGATCGAATCCGGCCGCGATCGACTCGTTCACCGGGAGTCCCGATCGCAGGCAGAAGCAGTCGCCCCGCCGGACGACTTGGGCGACGATCGCGTTCGCGTGGACCGCCTTGGTGGCCGCGACGAGCGCGTCGATCTGCCCCTGGTCGTTGATGCCTTCGCCGAAGGCATCCGCCCAGAACGCGCGGAACTGGCCGGCGGTCGTCGCCGCCCCGTGGGGAGAGACCTCCGCGGGGAAGACGGCGAACAAGCTAGCCATGTACCAGAGGACAGCCGCGAGCGTGGCGAGTTTCAGAGTTTTTCCCTTCCCTCATGCGTGTAACGGATTGCTAACGACAAGTCTTTGGGCGGCACAGGATCGAGTCAAGCGAGCGAGCATGCGAAACCACACAAAAGGACGGTCGTACCGTCGACGGTCAGTACTTCATCAGTACGTTCGGTGGATGTTTTTGCGCATCTCTCACTCTGGTTGCAAAGCCTGACGGACGCCCGAGCGTATCGTCCGGCGCGTGGACGCCGAAGCGGTCGCGCGCGTCCTCGCTGGTGTGCCCGTCTTCAGCGGGCTGAGCGACGCCGAGCGAACCGAGCTCATCGCTCACCTTCGCGCCCGGCGCTTCTCACGCGATGAGGTCGTGTTCCATCGCGACGACGCGGGAGGTCACCTCTACGTGATCCTCTCGGGATCCGTGAAGGTTGCCATCCCTGACGAGGAAGGTCACGAGGTCGTGGTCGCCGTCGAACGGGATGGTGCGGTGTTCGGCGAGCTCGCTCTCTTCGACGACGCGCCACGCTCTGCGACGGTCACGGCGCTCGAGGAGACGCAGGTCGTCACGCTGGCGCGCGAGGACTTCCTACGCGTTCTCGAGCGAAGCCCGCGTGCGACGCGTGAGATCCTCCGGTTGCTCGCGCGCACGGTCCGGCGCGCGTCGGGACGGATCGAGGACCTCGTGTTCCTGGACGTACCCGGACGGGTGGCGAAGTGCCTCCTGGACCTCGCGACGGCACACGCGCGTACGGACATCGAGCTCACCCAGGACGATCTCGCCTCCTTTGTGGGGGCCACGCGGGTATCGGTGAACCGGGCACTCGCGGATCTCGAGGCGCAGGGCGCCATCGCGATCGGACGCCGCCACATCGCGGTCAAGGAGCCTTCCCTCCTGCGCAAACAGGTGCGTTACTAAGGGCCTCCTAGACTCTCTCGTTCGTGAAGGTGGAAGAACTCCGCAGGATCGCGGGGACGCTCGCCGACGTGCTCCCAATCGAGATCCTTCCGGAGATCGACCGCCGAGAGCTCGCCGGCCACATGACCCTCCGGAAGTTCAAACAAGACGAGGTCGTCTACCACCAAGGAGATCCCGCCGCGCACTGGTTCGTCGTCTTCGAGGGACTCGTCAAGGTGCTCCTCCTCGACGAGAACGGACGCGAGCTTCTCATATCGCTGCACTCGCGCGGTGAATTTTTCGGAGAGCTCGTGATCTTCGAGGACAAGGTCCCGCGCGATGGCACGGCCGTCTGCGTGATCCCGACCACGGTCTTCCAGATCGAACGCGACGGTTCCCTCGCCGTGTTGAAGCGCAACGAGGAAGCGAGAGGGCACATGTTCGAACGGCTCTCGCGGAACATCCGAAAGCTCGAGGGGCAGGTCGAGGACTTCGCCTTCCTCGACGTCACGAGCCGTCTGGCCAAGTACCTCGTCGAGGTGGCGCGCCTCGGCCGCTCGCTTCCGCTGACCCAGGACGATCTGGCTTCCGCGATCGGGTCGACGCGGATGACGGTGAACAAGCTCCTCGCGGACTTCGAGCGTCGCGGTTTCATCAAAGTCGAGCGCCGCAACGTCCGGGTACTCGACGAGAAGTCGCTGCTCCTGGAGATCCGGGTCTAGAAGAGGTTCGTGAGCCAGCGCATCCGCTTGCGCGCGGGCTCGGGTGCACGCTCGGACGGCTCGAGCCCGGCGAGGTCGTCGTGCAGCGCGAGCGCGAGAGTCCGCGTCGCTTCCTTTGTCGGCGCATCCTTCGGCACCGGCCGCGGTGTGCCCGCGATCGTCGCGAGCTCCTTTCGCAGGTAGAGCTCAGCCGTGCCCGCTAGCCAAACCGGGAGGATCGCCGAGCCGGAGCGAAGCGCCAGGTAGCCGACGCCGCGAGCGAACGGTCCGAGCGACGACTCCGCGCGCGAGACCCGACCCTCCGCGAAGACAACCACGATCGCGCCGTTCTCGAGCGCCGTGAGGGTTGCCGCGATCGCCGCGCGATCAGCCGTTGTCGAGGTGCGCTCGATGGGGATCACGATCCCGACGCCGCGCAGCACCGCGCGCCACCACCAGACCTTCCCGGTTCCCTCGCGATCGCCGAGCAGCCGCACATCGGCGCCGAGTGGAAACGACGCTGCGAGGAGGAAACCATCCGCCCATCCCTGGTGGTTGGCGACAACGAGCATTGGGCCGCGCGCCGGGAGCGTTCCGTGGTGACGCACGCGGAAGAGCGCCGCGAAGATCCCGCGCACGATGAGACGGGCGATCCGGGAGCGCACCGGGTAAGCCTGAGCCATTCGCGCAAGAGGGTCTAGGACCCGATCGATGTAAGCGCGAGGCCGATCAGCGCGGCGAACATCGCGATCGTGACCATCCATCCGAGCGAGGTGAGCACCGGGCCGATGGTCTGCTTGCCCATCACCTTCTTGCTCCGCGCCGCGAGCATGATCACGACGAGGAGGAACGGCGCCGCGACGCCGTTCAGGACCGAGGTGAAGAAGAGCGCGTCGATCGGTTTGACGCCCGTAAAGGGAATGATCAGCCCGACCAGCGTTGCGACCGCCACCACTCCGTAGAACGATTTCGCCCTCCGCCAGTCTTCGTCCAGTCCCTCGCGCCAGCCGAAGGTCTCGGAGACCGCGTAGGCGGACGCGCCCGAGAGGACGGGAACGGCCAGGAGTCCCGTTCCGATCATGCCCACCGCGAAGATCAGTCCAGCGAGATCCCCCGCGAGGGGCTTCAGCGCCTCCGCCGCGTCGGCACCCGTCGAGATATCGGTCTTGCCACTTGCATGGAGAGTCAGGGCGGTCGACAGGATGATGAAGTACATGACGAGGTTCGAGACCAGCATCCCGACGGTCACATCGATCGTCGCGATGCGCAGCTCGAACCGCGACGCGCCCCGCCGTTCCGACCGGCTCTTGCGTCCGGCGGATTTCTCTTCCTCCACCTCCTGGCTCGTCTGCCAGAAGAAGAGATACGGCGAGATCGTCGTCCCAAGGATCGCAACGAGCGTCGCGATGTACTCGTGGTCGGCGGAAATCGTCGGCACGATCGTGGCACGGAGCGTCTCGGCGAGCGGGGGCCGGACCAGGACCGCGTCGATGATGTACGCGAGGAGCGCGATGGTGAGGTACTTGAAGACGCGCTCGATGAACCGATATTTCGCGAAGATCTGCATCGCGAGGAGCGCCGCGGCGATCGGAATCACGAGCCACGGGACGGGCGTGCCGATGATGATCCCCGCCGCGTCCGCGATCGCGCCGAGATCGGCGCCCACGTTGACGACATTGGCGACGACCACCAGCGCGACCGCCGGATAAAGGACCCAGCGCGGGTAGTGCTCCTTCAGGATCCCAGCGAGGCCCATCCCGGAGACCTGGCCGAGCCGCGAGCAAATGTTCTGCACCGCGGCCATGAACGGGAACGTGAGGAGCGCCGTCCAGAGGGTCGCGAGGCCGAGAGACGCACCGGCCACCGAATAGGTTCCGATGCCGCTCGGGTCGTCGTCCGCCGCGCCGGTGATGAAGCCGGGGCCCAGAAGCAGGGCGGCCTTCTTCACCGGATGTTTCTCGCGCGCGACCTGATCGGCCCGGGTCATCGTCCGATCTCTTTCGGTAGCGACTGGCGGCGGCGCCAGAAATCGGCCCACGGGTCGGCGCTCGCGAGCCGGCGCTCGAAGGAGCGCACGTTGAACGTCGCGGGATCGAGGCTGGGCGAGACCTCGTCCCAGGCGAGCGGCGTCGAGACCGGGGCCCTCGCCCTGTTGCGCACGCTGTACGGTGCGACGATCGTCTGGCCGAACGCGTTGCGCATCGCATCTGCGAACACACGACCGCCTCGCTTCGCCTTCGAGAACTCCACCGTCACGAGCTTCGGCTCGCGGCGCGCGAGCTCCTCACCGAATGCGACGGCGACCGCGGTCGCCTCTTGCTGCGTCACGCCCGCCTTCAGCGGCGCGAAGACGTGCAGACCCTTGCTCCCCGAGGTCTTTGGGTAGGAGACCACACTTGCCTCGTCGAGCACCTTCCGGAGGGCGAGCCCCGCGCGCGCTGCGTCGGCGAACGACTCGGGCGGGTCCATGTCGAACGCGAGCCAATCGACCTCGTGGATCGTTTTGGCACGGCAGGTCATCACGTGGATCGCGATGCAGCCGAGGTTCCCCATGCCCACCAGCGTGGCGCGCGACCCGCCGACGATGTAGCGCACGTCCTTGCCCGTGCTGGCCGCCCGAAGGACCAATCGCGGCCCCGCCGGTTGCCAATGTTCGGGAAAGTCCTTTCGATAGAAGCAAGGACCAAGGATGCCGTCGGGGCAGCGCTCGGCGGTGAGCGGCCGATCGCGCATCCACGGCGCGACATGCGACCAGATGCCGTCGTAGAACCGCGCGATGTCCGCCTTTGTGATCCCCTCGTCGGGCCACCAGACCTTGTCCGGGTTGCTGATGGCGACGCCCGCGACCTTGACCGCTTCAGCGCTCACGGTCGCTCCAGGTGCATTCGGACGGGTCCTTGTCGGTGCGGAGCCCGAGGAACGCCGGCTGACGGAGCTTGCCGTCGGCGGTCCACTCCGCGTACACGAGCTGGGCGACGAGCTTCGGCCGCACCCAGGTTGCGTCCTTCATGCGCGGCGCGGGATCGAAGGGCGGCTTCTCCGTGCGCAGCCGCTCGAGTTTCGTCGCGAGCATGTCGAGCGTTTCCTGGGTGAAGCCGGTCCCTACTTTGCCGACATAGCGAAGCTTCGATCCGTCATACAAGCCGACGAGGAGCGCGCCGAGATGCTGGCGGCCCCCTTTCGGCGCGGTGTATCCGCCGATCACGAATTCGGACTCCTTGCGCACCTTCACCTTGCGCCAGAACGGGGACCGAATTCCCGGCTGATACGGGGAGCGCTCATCCTTTGCGATGATCCCTTCCCAACCGAGACGCTTCGCTTCGCGGTAGGCGGCCTTACCGTCGCGGACGAGCCGTCGCGATACGAAGAGGGGAACGGTCGGGCGTCCGAGCAGCCGCTCGAGCGCCGGGCGGCGCTCGCTGAGCGGTCGCGACATGAGCGATCGGCCGTCCTGCTCGAGCAGGTCGAAGATCGCGTACCGCGTGGGCGATGCGCCGGCGGTGCCGCGCCGCTGCAGTAGCTGAAAGCGCGAGACCCCCTTATCGTCCAGGGCGACGAGCTCGCCGTCCACCATCAGATCGCCGTCGACGAGGGCCTTCACGGCTTCGACGACGTGCGGGAATCCGACGGTGAGGTCCTGGAGCGTCCGCGACCAGATCTTCACCTGACCGCGCTCGCGAGCCGTGACCGCGCGGATCCCGTCGTACTTCTCCTCGAAGACCCATTCCGGGCCGTCGACGATGGCCGGCGAAAGTGTCGCGAGCATCGGGCGAATGAGCTTCAAGTCGGATCGCCGGTCGCGGCTTTTGCGACGTCACCGCCTTCGTCACGCGCGATCCCAGCGAGCAGCCGGCGGGTGAGCACGGATCGCGGTTTCTCCCTCGTGATGTCGACCGTCGAGGCGTAGCGATCGCGCCGTTTCATGAGGAGCCATTGGCGGCCGCGCGTACGCACGAGGACCCATCCGCCTTTGAGCTTCTTCCCCTTGAGCGCAAAAACGATCCGACCTTTGCGGACGGCTTCGTCGAAAGTCTCGTCCTCGTCGAGTCGGTACGTCCCGATGTCCCACACCATCACGGTCCCGCCGCCGTACTCGCCCTCAGGTATCGCGCCCTCGAAGCGCGCGTAACCGAGCGGATGATCCTCGACCTGCATCGCCAAACGCTTGACTTTTGGATCGAGCGAGGGACCCTTCGGCACCGCCCACGACACGAGGACTCCACCCGCCTCAAGGCGGAAGTCGTAGTGCAGCGCGCTGGCGCGGTGCTTTTGCACCACGAACAGTCGCTCAGGCCCCTTCGGCTTGCCGCCCTGCGGTTCCGGGGTCTTCGCGAAATCGCGCTTGCGCTGGTATTCCCGGAGCGAGCGCGAGCGCTCCTTAGTCGCCGCGATCCTTCATCCCTTTCGGCGCCGTGTTCTTGGCTTTGACTCGCTTGTCTTGAGCGACGCTTCGGCCGGCGCTGGTCTGTCCGACGCCGAATCGACCTCCGGCCTCGCGACGGACAAAGCGGGATCCGCCGGTCTTGCCTGGCGTTGTGTCGATGCGCTCGCGCTTGCCCCCTGCCATATCGAGCCCTCCGCGGATTTCGCGCTTCTTTGTTGCACGAATGAGACCGACTCGTTCGGCAAGCTCATGCGCCGAAAGGAGATTGAGAATGCGGTCGCGAGAGACACCGGCGAGGATCGCGGCCGCGATCCCGATCTCGAGGAAAACAAGCTCGGTCGGTGTGTGAGCATCCGTGCCGATCGAGATCCAGGTGCGTTCGGCGGCGATGATCCGGAGCCGCTCGACATCGAGGTCTTGGCGGTCGGGATATGCGTCGATCTCGAGCGCGGTCCCGGTCTCGGCCGCATGGCGGGCGACGCGCTCCCAATCGCAGGTGAGCCCCGCGCGAAAGTTGTAGATGCGCCCGCGAGGGTGGGCCAGGACGTGTATGTCCGGATTATCCAGACCGCGGAAGTACCGCTCCGTTTGGTCGTCCCGCAGGCGCAGCTTCGAATGGAACGCGCCGAGGACGAGATCGAGGCGCGCGAGCACGCTCGGGTCCATATCGCTCGCGCCCTCCGGCGTGATGTCCATCTCGATGCTGCGGAGGACGAGCGTGCCCGACCCGCGCTCGTTCACGGCGGCGATGTGCTCGCCCTGAGCGACGAGGCGGACCTCGTCCATCCCGTTCGTGATGCGCAGCGTTTTCGAATGATCGGTGATGGCGATGCGCTCTCGTCCGATCGAACCGGCGGCCTCAGCCATCTCTTCGATCGTCGAGCTGCCGTCGGTCTCATCGGTGTGCATCTGATGATCCGCTCGCGCCACCGCGTGCCAGTCGGGGTGCGCGTCGACGACGGTGCGTGCGTGCGCGTACGTGATGAAGCCATCGCGGAGCGGCGGTGGGGCCGGAGGGTCCGGCTGTTGTCGGAGCCACTCAGCGATGAAATGCGCGGTGAATGGGCCGACGGACCGAAGCTCCGTGAGGCTCCGACCGGATTCCTGGATCGCCGCCGCCTCCTCCGGCCACATGAGGGCCGTTCTCGACGCACGACGGAGCGCGCGCTGCATGCGTCCCTCGCTGCGCTCCGACTCGACCGCAAGGAGCTCGGCGATGTCGCGGTTTGTGAGCGTGGCTACGAGGGAAAGCTAGTCCGCGTGGAGGAGGGCCATGTGCGAGGTCGAACCGTCCGGCCAATCGGGGTCGTCCGAAAGCTTCACACCGACGTGCAGGTCGCCGCGCGTGCGCCTGCCACCGCCATCGACTTCAACGAGCATCCTGCCGCTCGCGGACGGACGGACGTGAATGAGCGATCCGTCGTCGGTGCGGTATGTGCCCGGGTCGATCGCTGTGGCGGTCTCGACAAGGAACTCGATCGGCACGCCGCCGGTCGCGACCCAGCGGTGCGCTCCATCGACGTGCAGGCCGTCGCAATAGCCGACCGTGCCGTGATGTATCACGAGCCCGCCCTTGCCATGTCGCGACCCGGCCCGCAAGTGATCGAGGCTGCGGCATTCGTAGCGAACGATGGTCGACATACAAGCCCTCCCCAAGAGCTACAGCGGAATTTTTGTCACGGTCGGGTAACGAAGTCAATGGGTTCGGGTAATCCGCCCGCCACTCGCTTGCACGCCGATCGAAGGAGCGAGCCTCGGAGATCGATTGGTCAGCCCTCTGCTTAGAGCGCTCGTCATGAGCAATGAAATCGCGAGCGATGGTGTCGCCACCGCGCAAATTGCCGGGCTTCGCTACACGAGCGACGAGCAGCCCGGCATCCGTCGACGGGGAAAAGGCCGCGGCTTCACCTACGTCGACCGCGACGGCGTAGGCCTCCGCGACGCCGGCGAGCTTCAGCGCATCCGACGACTTGCGATTCCGCCGGCGTGGAGCGATGTGTGGATCTCGCCGAGCCCGCTCGGTCACATCCAGGCGACGGGACGCGACGCCCGCGGCCGCAAGCAGTACCGGTATCACGAGCGCTGGCGCGAGGTCCGCGACGAGGCGAAGTACGGGCGGCTCGGCGACTTCGCGAAGGCGCTTCCAAGGGTCCGCGAGCGTATCGACGCCGACCTGTCGCGGGCCGGGATACCTCGCGAGCGCGTGCTCGCCACCGCGATCCGGATCCTCGAGGAAACCTTCATGCGTGTAGGCAACGTCGAGTACGCGCGGGCGAACGGCTCCTTCGGACTCACGACTTTGCGCGCGAAACATGTCGACGTCGACGGCTCGCGGATCGTGTTCCGCTTCCGTGGCAAGAGCGGTAAAGACCACGAGGTCGACGTGCGAGACCGGCGGCTTGCGCGGGTGATCTCACGCCTCGAACAGCTTCCCGGTCAGGAACTGTTCCGATATCTCGATGATGACGGCGAGCTACGAACGATCGGATCAGATGACGTGAATGAATATCTGCGCGAGATATCGCACGAGGACGTGTCGGCGAAAGACTTCCGCACCTGGGCGGGCACCGTCCTCGCGGCGCGCGCCCTCGCAGTGCTCGGACCCGCTCGGAACGAGCGCATCGCGAATAAGCGGGTCGTGCAGGCCATCGACGTGGTGGCTGCGCGCCTCGGAAACACGCGCGCCATCTGCCGGAAGTGCTACGTGCATCCCGGAATCCTCGACGCATACATGAAGGGGGACCTTCCGGCCGCGCTCGCTCGTCCCGAAAGAACACGCAAAGATCACGCGCTGTCGACGCACGAAGCGGCGGTCGCCGCGGTGCTGGCGCGCGCGACGAAACGCGGCGCCCGGCGCGCCGCCTAAAAGCGCTACGCCGCGAGCGAGGGGAACAGCTCGGACGGAGGACGCGCAGCGTGGGCCAGAAGATCGTGGCAATCGAGGACTTCGTCGGCGGTGATCGGATCGACTTCGACGGGCGTCGCGCCGAAGTCGAGGATCGCGATGCCGTCCTGTCCACACGAACGGCAGCGGAGCCTGACGATGAGACGCGAAGGCTCGGTCACGACCGCCGCGATGTCACCACCGTGGTAGTACTCGCCGCAGCCGCTGCAGGTCACCTGCTCGAGGTGACGGATCAGCTGATCGATCCAGCTCATGCTCGCGGAATACGCACTTCCCGTGCCTCTCCGCTGCCGTCGTCCCGGCCGCGCAATCCGCGCACGTAACGGTGGTGTGACGATGAACTCGGTCCCTCTGTTGTGCGCCGCTAGATAGCCAACTGCAGCTGGACGCTCTGTAGGTCGGGCGGCCGCGCCGGTCGCGCCGGCCGCGCCTGGAACTCGTAGCGCGCCCGGACCCGCCGTACCCGCTCTTCAAGCTCGCGCTCGTATTCCTTTTTCGGATGAACTCCGCCTTGGTAGAGCGCGGCGTAGGTGGGGACCGCGACTGGGAACTCGGTCGCGAGGAAGTCGTAGTAGTAGTCCTGGATCTCGACGTCGATCTTGAGCGGCC
>DATLPP010000097.1:0-10010 GCA_035535615.1 Candidatus Udaeobacter sp. | reverse complement strand
GCTCCTCCAGGTCACCCAGGTCACGCCCGCCAACAATCAGGTCCTCGTCGTTCTTCTTCTGGCGACGGCCTGCGCGATCCTGGGATGGCTCGGCGCGCCATACGTCACGGTCATGCCCGCCGCCATCGTCGTCGAACGCATCCGCGCGGCATCGGCCGGCGACCTTATCGGCGGTGCGTTCGGGGCAGCCATCGGGCTCATGCTCGCGCTCTTTCTCGCGTTCCCGCTCTCGTTCCTTCCCGGTGAGATAGGGCGCTACGCACCGCTGGCGACGGCGGTCGTGCTCGGTGTCATGGGGGCGACGGCCGGAGCCGTCAAGCGGAACGAGCTCGGCGCGTTCGCGCAAGGCGTCCGCGGCAGCCGCAAGAGCAGCTCGACCGACGCACGCGTCCTTCTCGACACGTCGATCATCATCGACGGTCGCATCGCGGACGTCGTCCGGGCCGGCTACGTCCGGGGCACGCTCATCGTGCCGAAGTTCGTGCTCGCGGAGCTTCAGTACTTCAACGACTCGCCCGACGGATCGCGCCGCGAGCGCGGCCGGCGCGGGCTCGAGATGCTCGCGAAGATGCAGAAAGAGGAGACCGTCAAGGTCGAGCTCTCGGAAGAGGATCCCGCGGGGAACGGCGCCGACGGGAAGCTCGTGACGCTCGCGAAGAGCCTCGGCGTCGCGATCATGACCAACGATTACGGCCTCAATCGCGTGGCGGAGCTTCAGGGCATCACGGTGCTCAACATGAACGATCTCGCGAAAGCCGTTCGTCCGGTCGTCCTGCCCGGAGAGGAGATCACGGTGCGCGTGATCCAGGAGGGGAAGGAGGCCGCACAGGCCGTGGGTTATCTCGAGGACGGCACGATGGTCGTCGTCGAGAACGGCGCGAGGCACATCGGCTCCGAGCTCTCGGTCACCGTGATGCGAGTCCTCCAGACGGTCGGTGGTCGGATGATCTTCGGCCATCCGAAAGGTGAGGTCACCGAAACGCGCCGACCGCGTGCCATCGATCGCTAACACCGGCGCGGTCTGCGCGATCCTCGCGGCGGGCAGCTCGACGCGGGCGGGCACCGACAAGATCACGGCTGACCTCGGCGGCCAGCCGGTGCTCGCGTGGTCGCTCGCGTCCGCGATCGCCTCGGGCGCGTTCCGCTGGATCGTGGTCGTCGTGCGGCCGGACGTGCCGCGCGGTCCCATAGACGCGATCCTCCGGTTGCGCGCACCGGACGCGAGCGTCGTGGCCGGCGGAAGCACGAGAACGCAGTCGAGCTGGGCCGCGCTCGCGGCGGCACCCGATGCCGACGTGATCGCGATCCATGACTCGGCCCGGCCGTTCGTACCGCCGTCGCTGTTCTTGCGCTGCGTCGAGATCGCGCGAGCGGAAGGGACCGCCGTCGCGGGGTTGCCGCTCGCCGACACGGTGCGGCGCGCGGACGAGGCGGGCGTCGCGATAGAAGAGGTGTCGCGCGAAGGCCTGTGGTCGGCGCAGACCCCGCAGGCGTTCCGGCGCGACATTCTCGAGAGGGCACGGGTGGCAGTTGCGGATCGGTCCTTCGGCGACGACGCGGCCGCCGTGCGCGCCGCCGGACTGCCGGTGCGCATGGTGCTCGGCGAGAGACGCAATCTGAAGATCACGACCATGGAAGACCTCGGATACGCACGAGAGCTTGTTGCGAAGGGCCTCGTTGGCATGCCCGCCCTGCAGATCCGCTAGCGGTGCCGCAGCGCGCCGGCCTCGGTTACGATATTCACCGTCTCGCGGCGGGCCGCCGCCTGGTCTTGGGCGGTGTCGCGATCGAGCACCCGACGGGGCTCGTCGGCCACTCCGATGGTGACGTCCTTCTTCACGCGGTCATGGACGCGGTCCTCGGAGCGGCGAACCTCGGCGATCTCGGATCGCATTTTCCGAGCGACGATCCGCGTTTCGCTGGCGCGGACAGCCAGGAGCTGTTGCGCCAGGTCGGATCGAAGATCCGCGAGGCGGGCTACGCCGTCGTCTCGATCGACGCGACGGTCATCGCGGAGGCGCCCCGCTTAGGCGCTCACGTCGCCGCGATGCGTCAGGCGATCGCGCGCGGTTTGGCCGTCACGCCCGAAAGCGTGAGCGTCAAGGCCAAGACGAACGACGGCCTGGGCGAGATCGGCGCAGGCGATGCGATCGCCGCGCTGGTGGTGGCTCTCGCGACGAACTAGCACCAAGGAGAACGAACTGATCCAGCGGTCCGAATCAGGAAACCTCCGCATCTACGACAGTGCATCGCGATCGGTGAAACCGCTCGTGCCGCTTCGTCCGGGTGAAGTCGGCATGTACAACTGCGGCCCGACGGTCTACGACCGCCAACACATCGGGAACCTGTACAGCTATCTCGTCGCCGACGTTGTGCGCCGGACGTTCGAGTACTTCGGGCTTCGTGTAAAGCAGGTCATGAACATCACGGACGTCGGCCACATCGTCGACGACGCCGACGCGGGCGTCGACAAGATGGCCGTCGGTGCGAAGCGCGCCGGCAAGACGCCCCTCCAGATCGCCGACGAGTACACGCGCCTCTTCATGGAGGACCGCCACCGCTTGAACATCCTCGACCCGCAGGTGATCCCGAAGGCGACGGACCACATCCCCGAGATGATCGCGCTCATCGAGCGGCTCATCGCGAAAGGCAACGCGTACGTGGCCGCGGACGGGGTGTATTTCGACGTGACGAGCTTCCCCGGCTACGGCACGCGTCTCAACGCGGAGTCGCCAGAGCAACGGATCGCGGGCGCGCGCGTCGAGGTGAACGAGAACAAGCGTCATCCGTCGGACTTCGCGCTGTGGCGTCGCGCCAAGGCCGGCGACCTCCAGCAGTGGGATTCGCCCTGGGGCCGCGGCAACCCCGGATGGCACATCGAGTGCTCTGCGATGTCAATGAAGTACCTCGGCGAGACATTCGACCTGCACTCCGGCGGCGAGGATCACCTCTTCCCGCACCACGAGTGCGAGATCGCGCAATCGGAAGCGGCAACGGGCAAGCCGTTCGTCAACTACTGGGTCCACGTGCGCTTCCTTCGCGTCGACAGCGAGAAGATGGCCAAGTCGAAGGGGGGATTCGTCACGCTCGACGACGTCGCCGGATGGGGCTACGACCCGCTCGCCTTCCGGCTGCTTGCGCTTGGCGCGGGATACCGCAACGGTCTCGACTTCACACGGGACGGCATGAACGCTGCACAATCGAGGCTCGAGCGCTGGCGGCGGACGATCCGTGCGGCGTACGCGGCGACGCAGGGCCGCGTCGCGGAACCCGAGGGCGAACATGCCATCACCACCGAGTTCCGTGCAGCGCTCGCCGACGACCTGAACACTCCGAAGGCCCTCGCCGCTGCGGAAAAGGCTCTCGCGCTCGCGGGGATGGTCGACACGGACGAGCAGGAGCGCGCGCTCTGGATGCTCTTCGACATGGATCGCGTGTTGGGACTGTCGCTGCAGAGCGGAGCGGCCGCGAAGGATGAGCTCGGCAGCGCAGAGCGGGCCATGTTCGACCAGCGCGAGGCCGCGCGAACGAGCGGCGACTACGCGAAGAGCGACGCACTCCGCAAAGACCTACTCGAGCGATTCGGCATCCAAGTGAAGGACACCAAGGACGGGACGCGCTGGGAGCGCGTCGGTCGCAAAGGAGCATGACCATGGACGAATCAGAGCGCACTGAGAACGAGGCAGGTGGCGAGCGCGGGCACGAACCCGCGAGCGAGCCTGCGACCAACGCCGGGCCGAGCCCCGCGGCCGGTCCCAGCGAGTCCGGAGCGACTCCGCCCCCGCAGCTCGGGGATCAGGACGGAGCGCGGCGCCGGCGGCGCGGCCGCCGCGGACGCGGTGGCGGCGGGCCCGGTTTCGGCGCGCCGCGGCCTCCCTACAACGGGCCGCGTCCTCAGTTCGGCGCACCACGCCCCCAGTTCGGCGCACCTCGTCCCCAGTTCGGCGCACCGCCGTTCCGTCCGCAACAGCAGTTCGCTCCGCGTGAAGAGAGTGAGCAGTCGCGCGAGCTCGCGGGTTACGAGCGCCGGCAGGCGCAGCGTCAACGCGGTCCGATGGGATGGCGCGGTGGCGCGGGCGGACCCGCTCGCGCGCCGCAGGGCGGTGGACAGTGGCGTCAGCGCCCCGGCGGCGAGCAGCGATACAGCGAGGCGATCCGCCGCGTTACCGCCGGCCCGCACAAGGCCGCGCCGTCGCACGAGCCGGTGGGAGAGCCCATCGCGGGCCCGCATGCGATCCTCGAAGCTATCCGCGCAGGTCGCAATATCCGGCGGCTCTACGTCTCGCAGGACCGCAACGTGCGCACCGGTCCGGTGAACGAGATGATCGCCGAGGCGCAGGAGCGCCGCATCTTCGTTCGCTTCACCGACAAGATGGAGATCGCACGTCTCTCGCCGGTCGAGAATCATCAGGGTGTCGTCGCGATCGTCGAAGGAAAGACGGGCGTGGAGCTCGACGAGCTCCTCCTGCACCTCGACACGCTGTCCGATCCGGCCCTCGTGCTCGTCGTCGACTCGCTCCAGGATCCGCAGAACTTCGGAGTGCTTCTACGATCCGCCGAAGGCGCCGGCGTCGACGGTGTCGTCATACCGCATCACCGTGCCGTGGGACTCACGCCCGCAGTGACGAAGACGAGCGCCGGCGCGAGCGAGCATCTGCTCATCGCGGACGTCGCGAACCTCCGGCAGGCGATCGACGCGCTGAAGGAGAAGGGCATCTGGGTCGTCGCGGCCGACGAGTCGGGCGATCTGCTCTATGACGAGGTCGACTACCGCGGCCCTACCGCGATCGTCATTGGTGGCGAGGGTGAGGGCATCCGTCGTCTCGTTCTCGAGGGCGCGGACCAGGCGGTCCGCCTTCCGATGGAAGGGATGGTGAGCTCGCTCAACGCGGCCGCGGCCGGGACCGTGATGCTGTACGAGGCCCTACGGCAACGGCGACGCGACGTTCCACCCTCGCAGACCCGGACGCCCCGTCCGGAAGAGCCGGCCGAAACGCAGGAGAACGGCGGATGGGAGAACGAGCCGCAGCAAGCGCCGGAGGATCGCAACGAAGAGCAGCGATCCGGACCCGCTGAGGCTCCCGAAGGCGGCACCGACGAGACGGATCAGCTCGCACCGGCCGCCGAGATCGAGACCCCTCCGGCCGACGAGCCCGCCGTGGCCGCGAAGCCGAAGCGCAAGACGCCGGCAAAGAAGCGATCTACGAAGAAGTCCGCCGAAGACAAAAAGGAGAACGACGATGCGTCGAGCTGATCTGGTTGATGAGCTCAATTCCGAGTACCAGGCGTGGGAGCTCCTCCTCGGTCAGATTGGCGAGGACCGGATGGACGAGCCTGGCGTTGCCGGTTCGTGGTCGATCAAGGACGTCATCGCGCATCTCACGGCTTGGCGGCGGCGGACCGTCGGGCGCCTCGAAGCCGTGGCGAAGAGTCAGCCCGAACCCACGCCACCCTGGCCTGCTGACCTGCATGAAGACGACGAGATCAATGCGTGGTTCCACGCGCGCGATCGCGATAAGCCCGTTGCCCAGGTCCTCGATGAATCGCGTCGTGTCTTTCAACAGCTCGTGGGGGCGATAGAGAAATTGCCGGACGAAACGCTTGACGATCCCGCGCGGTTTCCGTGGATGGAGGGCGCGCCGCTGACCGGAGCCACGTTGTTCGGGCACTTTCATGACGAGCACGAGGCGGACATGCGCGGATATCTCTCTCGACAGCCGGCCAGGTCCTAGCGACAAGAGATGCGAGGAGAGCGCGCGATCTAGCCATCGCTGGAATACGCGTTGGCGTAAAGATTTTGGGCGGAACATCTGAGCACTCCGCCTCTGAAAGCGCAGGAAGAATTGGAAGTTGTCGTGCCGACTCGGTTGGAGTCATGGCGGAGTCCGCAACGGCCGGCCCGCGATCACTGCATGGCCCCTGGGCGGACCGTCGATGCTCCGCTGAGCGGTCATCGCTACACGCGGATGTTTCCCGATCTTCCTTACTTGAGCATCGGCCCAGACGTTGTGCATGCGCTTGGTCGCGCGGGCGGGGCTTGCGATACTCGGTATTCGACCCGGGCGGAGTCGGAGACCGTCTCGGCGGGATGGCCGGTGTTCGGGCAGTTCATCGCGCATGACATCACCGCAGACCGGTCGCCGGTCACGCATCACGACGATGAGGCGTTTCTGCGGAACGCGCGGAGCGCGCGTCTGGACCTGGAATGCATGTACGGCGACGGTCCGGTCGGGAATCCTTTCCTCTTCAGCCGGAAAGACCCAGCCAAGATGCTGCTCGGTCTGAACGATCGTGGCGACGCGGAGGACCTTCCCCGCAACCAAGAAGGCATCGCGCTCGTTGGCGACCCACGTCAGGATGTCCACCTTCTTATCTCGCAGATGCACGTCGCCATGCTCAAGGCTCACAACCGCCTCGTGGACAGACTCCGTGAGGACGGCGTCTCGGAGGCCGACCTGGTGGCCGAGGCGCGCCGCGCTTTGACCTGGCATTACCAGTGGGCCGTGCTCTTCGACTTCCTGCCTGCGACGATCGGCGAGGAACGCATGCGGAAGCTGCTGCGGGATGGACCGCGGTTCTTTCAGCCGGACGGCACCGTCTCGATCCCCTTCGAGTTTGCCGACGCCGCGTACCGTTTCGGACATTCTCAGATGCGACCGTCGTACCGCGTGCAGCGCGATGGCGACGACCTGACCCTCTTCCCGGATCTCATCGGCTTCCGTCCCGTGACCTCAGATCGTGTGATCGATTGGAGCCTGCTCTTCGAAATCGCTGGCGAGCCGAATGCCGCGAGGTCACGCCCGATCGACGGGTGCTTGGCCGAGCCTCTTCTCAAGCTGCCCGTCGACATCACCGGGGAGCTCGACGATCAGGACTTCCAATCCCTCGCGGTGAGAGATCTGCAGCGGGGCGTCGCCACCGGGCTCCCCTCCGGTGAAGCCGTCGCGAGGCTCGTCGGTGAGGAGCCGCTCGTGCGCGACGACGTCGGTCTCAGCGAGTTCGGATGGTCCGGCGAGACGCCGCTTTGGTACTACCTGCTCAAGGAGGCGGAAGTTCGCGAGGGTGGTGAGCGGCTTGGGCCCGTCGGTTCTTTGATCGTCGGCGAGGTCCTGCTGGCGATCCTCGACGGAGATCCCGAATCGTTCCGCAGCGTCGACCGCTCATGGCGCCCCACCTTGCCCAGCCGTGTTCCCGACAGATTCGGCCTCGCCGATCTACTTGTCCCGTTCGAGCCACCGATCGATGGATAAGCCGATGCCGCGCACGCTCGGAGCGCGTGTGCTGTTCGGTCGCCAAGCATCGTTTTGGATCATGGCGACGACGTTCGGGCTCTTCTTGTTCGCGGCCGCAGCGCCGTCACCGCTCTACGCGGTGTATGCCGGCCTGTGGCAATTCTCGGCTGGAGTACTCACCGAAGTCTTCGCGGTCTACGCGATCGCATTGCTCGTGGCGCTCCTGTTCACAGGGTCGTCATCGGACTTTGTTGGCCGGCGGCCGGTCATCCTCGTCGCGCTCGTCATCCAACTGGCGAGCATCGTGTTGTTTCTCGTCGCGTCGGGGATCGAGTGGCTCTTCGCCGCGCGTATCGCGCAGGGCATCGCGACCGGAATCGCTACGGGAGCGCTCGGCGCCGCATTAGTCGATCTCCAACCACCCGATGATCCCGCCTTGGCTTCCCTCGTCAACAGCGCCGGGCCGATCCTGAGCCTCGGCATCGGGGCGCTGGCTTCGGCGGTACTTGTGCAGTACGCCCCCGATCCGCTTCACCTCATCTATTGGGTCACGTTGCTCGGCTTCATCGCGGCGCTCGCGGCAGTCGCCGTGATGCCCGAGCCCGGCGCGCGGCGGAGCGGTGTGCGGTGGGTGCCGCGAATATCCGTTGAACGGGCCGTCCGACGAGAGTTCGTCGCTACGTTGCCGATCCTCGTCGCTGGCTGGGCCGTCGCCGGCTTCTACCTCTCCCTCGGCCCCAGCCTTGCGTCGCAGCTCGCCGCCTCGTCCAACCGGGTACTCGGCGGGCTTGCGATCTTCCTTCTCGCGGACATCGGCGCGGTCGCGATAGTCATTACCCGTTCATGGGCCACAACTCGCGCGATGATGGTCGGCGGGAGCATCCTCGGCGCGGGCCTCGTGGTTGCGGTGGCGGCGATCGCGCTCACGTCGCCGCTCCTGTTCTTCGCCGCCACCGCAGTGACCGGTGTGGGATTTGGCCTCGCCTGGCTCGGCGTGTTGCGGACGCTTGTCGGCCTTGCCGCGCCGACGGCGCGGGCGGCGCTATTAGCGGCCGTCTTCGTCGTTGCGTATCTGGCTCTCGCGCTCCCCGCGGTAATCGCGGGTTTCCTGGCGACGCGGGTCGGGCTGCACGACGCCGCGCTCTGGTACGGGGCGGGGCTCGTGGTTCTGACGTTCGCGGGCGTGCTTAGTACCTGGGTCGTCATCCACCGGAGATAGTCGGCCTCACCTGATCGGCTCTGGTTCACCGATATCGCGAGATGGCAGAATCGATAGGAAAAAGCGCGCCGACCTAGCTCAACGGATGTGATGCCAATTCGCGGAGCTGGTGCGCGAGAATACAGATCCTGCCGGGATAGCTCAGTTGGTAGAGCAGGGCTTTTGTAAAGCTCAGGTCGCGAGTTCGAGTCTCGCTCCCGGCTCCATCCGACCATATGCTCCGGGGATTGACGATTCAGCGGATGGACAACGTTCTCATCGTTGTCGACGACCTCGAGGCGGCCAAGTCTTTCTTCATCGAACTCGGCCTCGAGCTCGAAGGCGAGACGCAGGTCGAGGGACCTTCAGTCGACAGCCTGATCGGGCTCAAGGACGTTCGCGCCACCCTCGCGTTTATGCGGACCCCGGACGGCCATGGTCGCATCGAGCTCGACAAGTTCCATACGCCCAACGCGATCAGGTTCGGGCCGGTGGACGCGCCGGTGAACGCGCTGGGCATCCGTCGGATCATGTTCGCCGTCGAAGACATCGACGCTGTCGTCGCGCGCTTGCTCGCCCACGGGGCCGAGCTGATAGGCGAGGTGGTGCAGTACGAGGACACGAATCGGCTTGGCTACATCCGCGGGCCTGAAGGCATCATCATCGGACTGAACGAGCAGCTCAGCTGAGACCTCCATATCGTGAACACAAGACTCCATCGTTCGTCGGGCGTAGGCTTCGCGCGTCCGTGCCTTCACGGTTTGTCGCGTTGAGTTACACGGGCACAGCACGGAATAGAGCTCACGCCATTGAGGTGCATCCATGTCTCTCGAAGAGAACAAGGCCCTAGTCCGCCGCTTTAACAAAGAAGCCTTTGACGAAGGCGATCTCAGTGCGGCCGAGCGGTATCTAGCAGCGGACTTCCTGAACCACGTATCAGGCAAACGTGGCATCGAGGACATGCAGAGGATCATCAGGTACGTCCGCGCCGCCTTTCCGGATGGCCGACAGCAGATAGACCAAGAAATTGCCGAGGGTGATCTGGTAGTCCAACTCATCACCTCCACCGGCACCCATACCGGCGAAGTCCTTCACATGCCCTGGGGACCGATTGCGCCGACTGGCAAACCGGTGTCCTGGCAAAGCGTACGAATCTACCGAATCGTTCACGGCAAGATAGCGGAGCATTGGGCTGTCCGGGACGACCTTCGTATGCTCGTGCAACTCGGCGCGCTTCCAGGAGCCCGGCCCCCAGCTAACTGAGGAAACACCCCCAACTTGACCCCCACGCGGGTGCATTAGTGTGCATCGCGCCGCGTCTCATTGCCCCGGCTCGGGAACGATGCAGGGCAGCGCAGGCCCGCGCATCGGACGAGCGAGTTTGTAAACCACCGGTTCCGGGTTCGAGCCCCGGGGTCGGCTTCTGTGTGATGCGGCTGCGCCGAAGGAGTCCGAGTGGCGCTTGCAATCAAGTGGGCGATCATGTCGACGGCCAACATCAACCGGAAGGTGATCCCGGGAGCACACGCGTCGCCGAAGGTCGAGCTCGTCGCAGTGGCGAGCCGCGATCAAGCGCGCGC
>DATLPP010000096.1:0-3136 GCA_035535615.1 Candidatus Udaeobacter sp. | reverse complement strand
GACTCGAACATCGAGCTCAGACCGGTATTCCTCGTCGCGATGCCTGAGACGAAGAGCGACGCCGGCTATCTCGTGTTCGGTTCGACGCCCGATAAGGATCTCGCCGCGCGATACGGCGAGTCGCTCGGCACCACGCACGCGCTGACCGGGCTCTATCGCGAAGACGAGAAGAGTCGCGCGTTCGTCGTGACGCTGGTGGACGTGACGAGCCGTGGCGTCGTCGCGGAGCGCGAGTTCGGCGTTGCACCGGACGAGCTCCATCGGGCCGAGCCGGCGATGGCGGCGTGGCTCGCCGACGCACTCGGAATCCCGCCCCCCGGCCTCCAGCCCGAGACCGCCAACGAGTCCGCGTACCGGGCGCTCCTGGCGGGCCTCGAAGACGAGACGGACGCCACCCTTCTGCGAGCAGGGGATCCGATCGCAGCCGATGCCGCCCGCGGGCGCGCGTTCGACCAGTACGTCACCGCCGTCCAACTGGACCCGGGGTCGCTGCGCGCCGAGGATCGGCTCCTCGTGCTCGCGGCGGAGTCCATCGAGCGCGGCGACGGGCAACGCGCCGCGCGAGCGCTAGAAGATGTCATCGAGGCGAAGCCGCGCTCCTGGCGCGCGTATTACATGCGTGCCGAGCTGCTTCGTGGAATGGGCGAGATGAATCTCGCGATCGTCGCGCTCGAGCACGCGAATTCGCTGCGGCCGCTTCGTGATGCCGATCTCCTGGTGCTCGCCGAGCTCTATATCGCCGAGCAGGCTCCGGGTCAGGCCGCCTCGCACCTCCGGCGGATCCCGGCGGGTAGCGACCAGTTCGGCAGAGCGCAGGAGCTTCTGGGCATCCTCGCGCTCCAGAAGGCCGACCAGACCCTGGCCCGCGCGCACTTCGAACGCGCCGCGGCGGGTGGCCGATCGACGGCACGCGCCCATCTCGCGCGGATGCTCATCGCGGCGGGTCTTCCCGACGACGCGTCGCGCGAGCTTGACCAGATCCTTGCGACTGCGGACGGCGATCGTGAAGCGCTCGCGCAGGCGCATCGCCTCCGGCTCGGGCTTCAGCGCCCCGATCTCGAGGCCGACCTGGAGCGAGCCGGCCGCGCGGCCCTGTCGGCCGATGCATCGCGACTCGACGAGGTCCGCGCCGCGTTCGAGCGCGTCCTCGAGTTCGATTCCGAGATCTGGGAAGCGCATTTTGGCCTGGGACTGGTCGCGAGACAGAGGGAAGCCTTCGTCGCCGCGGCAAGCTCGTTCCGTCGCGCGCTCGACCTCGCGCCGGAGCAACCCGACGTGATGCACGAGCTCGGCGTCGCTCTCCTGGCATCGGGCTCGAAGGCGGATGCGCTCGGGCTGCTCGACCGCGCTGCGGCCCTCCGTCCGGGTCAGGCCGCGTACATCGCGGACGCGGGGTTCGCGCATCTCCGCGCCGGCGATCTCGACGCGGCGCGCGAGCGGCTCCACATCGCGCGCACGATCGACGCCGACGATCCGTTGACTCGCGCGTATCTCGCAGAGCTCGAACGGGTTGAGGACGCCTCTGGGAAAGCGAATTGAGCCCGGAGAAGCAGATCGTGGTGCTCGGCGGTGGCTTCGGCGGCCTCCACCTGGTGCGCAGGCTCGAGCGGCGTTTTCGCCCCGGCGAAGCGGCGGTCACGCTCGTCGACAGGCAGAACTACCACCTCTTCACACCGCTCCTCTATCAGGTGTGCACCGGCGAGCTCCCGCCTCACGCCGTCGCGTATCCGCTGCGCGACGCGACGGCTCCCGCGGGCTATCACTTTCTACAGAGCGAGGTGACGGCCATCGACCTCGAGCATCGGCGAGTGTGCACCGCCGACGGCGAGGTGCCGTACGACCACCTTGTGATCGCGGTGGGCTCGGTGACGAATGACTTCGGCATCGCCGGCGTTCGTGAGAACTCTCTGCCGGTGAAATGGCTCTCGGACGCTGAGACCCTGAAGCGTCACGTCCTCGATATCTTCGAGACCGCCGCGATGGAGACGGACATCGCGCGCCGCCGCGAGGCGCTGACTTTCATCATCGTCGGCGCCGGCCCGGTGGGCGTGGAGCTCGCGAGCTCGCTTCGCGACCTCATGGATCACACCCTTCGCAAGATCTATCCATCGATCGACTTCTACGCCGACGTTGCGATCCACCTCATCGAAGGCACCGATCGCGTGCTCCCCGCGATGGACCCGAGGTTATCGGCGATCGCGATGAAGCGGCTCGAGCAGCAACGCATCCGCGTTCTGCTGAACACGCTCGTGTCGGAGATCGGTCCGGGTGTCGTGCACACGAAGGACGGCGCGCAGCTCCGGGCGAGAACGATCGTGTGGTCCGGCGGCGTGAAGGTGAACCCGCTCGTCGCGTCGATCGATCTTCCGAAATCGAAGGACGGCCGCATCGTCGTCGACAACTGCTTCCGGGCGAGCGGCCGCGACGATGTGATGGTCCTCGGCGACGCCGCCTACTTCGAGCACAACGGAAAGGGTCTGCCGCAGCTCGCGCAGGTCGCCGTGCTGGAGGCGCCGGCAGCGGCACGCAACCTGGTCGCCCTTGCTCGGGGCGAGCCGACCGAGGCGTTCGTCTACAAACGGAAGGGCGACCTCGTCGCGCTCGGGCGGACCCAGGCAGGCGCCGAGTTCGCGAAGCTCGGCGGCTTCGTGTTGGGCGGGCTGCCTGCGTGGACGGTCTGGAGGGTGAACTACCTGATGCAGCTTCTGGGCGTGCGAAATCGCGGGACTTTGCTGGTTGAATGGATCCTCTCGTTCTTCGCCGGGCGGCTGGTCGCCAACACGCCGTGACCGCCGACGAGCGGGCCGCGGCCTTGCGCGACGTACGCGCAGCCGTAGGCGACGTACTCGCCATCTCGCGTCGCTTCGATGAAGAAGACTGTCGCCTCTCGAGCGTGGTCGAAGGCTGGCCTGCCGTGATCGTCGTCTACCACATTGGTCTGGGGTTTCGTCGACAGGCCGGCTTCATCGCCCGTGCCCTGACCGGCGAAGAGCCCTTCGAGTTTGAGTGGGAGCCTACCCACGAAATCAACGCAATAAACGCCCGCGAGCACGCGTCGATGTCGAAGGAAGAGGCCGCCGAAGAGGTCCAGGAAGGATGGACGCGCCTTCAGACGGTGATCGCGCGGATGGCCGAA
>DATLPP010000095.1:0-4111 GCA_035535615.1 Candidatus Udaeobacter sp. | reverse complement strand
GGAAAGCCTTGCTGTGGACGATGCGATCGCGGTCGACGGCGAACGCGGCCCTCGTGGGCGACGGCTCTTCCGCGCGATCGCGATGCCCGCTCTTGGAGCGGGTCGCGGACTCGGCGAGATTCGCCTCCTCGAGCTCCTCGGTGTGCTCGCGGATGCGGAGCGCGGCGACCGACCGCGTGCGCGAAAGCTTCGCGTCTGCGCGTGTCTGTGTGGCCATCTCGGAGGTAAGGCTAATAGATGGCTGGTCGACTTCGGGTCACTGATAAGTCTGAACCCCCGCCGAAGGCACAACAAGACTTGTTCTTCGGATCGTCCCAAGCAAACAATGCGCAGCCCTGTCCGGGGCGGGAGGTTTCATGCGAGAGCCCCTCGGCCACGTCCTGTGGATCGGCGGCGGCACCGGTGCCGGCAAGTCTTCGGTAGCGAGCGCACTCGCAGAGCGTTACGGACTCACGCGGTACGACTACGACTGGCACGACTCGCGCGATCACACCGACCGGACCCGCCAAGACCGTCATCCCCACCGCGCAACGTTCCTCGCGATGTCGCTCGACGAACGCTGGGTCTTTCCGAGCCCGCGCGAGATGGCCGACAACGCGATCGGGTCATTCGGGGAACGGTTTGAGATGGTGCTCGAGGATCTGCTCGCGCTGCCCCGCGGTAGATTCATCGTCGCGGATGGCTTCGGGCTGCTGCCGGAGCTCATCCACCCGTTCATCCAGAGCCCTGGTCCGGCAGTCTTTCTGCTAGCCACGCCCGAGTTCCGCATCGTCGCGTTGGAGCGACGCGGTTGGCGCACGATCGACGGGACGAGCGACGCGGATCGCGCTCGTGCGAACCGGCTCGCGCGAGACGAGCTGCTCACCGAGTACGTCCGCCGGACAGCGGCAGGGCTCGGCTTGGCAACGATCTCCGTCGACGGAACTCGAGGCCTCGATGAGATCACCGCGGAGGTCGATCGTCGCTTCTCGCCGCTTCTGTCCAAGAGTGCCTAGCGACCACGGCAGGCTTTACACCGCTCGGGCGCGGGTGTATTCCTCACGCGGCACCTGGGGAGGTGTGACGCGGAACAGTCTCTGTTCGAGCGGTTGGGTGGCAGCGGCGCGATCACGGCGGTCGTCGAAGACTTCAGCGCGCGATGCGCTCAAGACTCGCGGATCAATCCGAAGTAACGCGCGGACCGACATCCCTCGCCTGCGGTCGATGCTCATCGACCAAGTCACCGAGGCGTCCGGCGGACCGGCGACGTACACCGGGCGCGATATGAAACCGGCGCACGCCGAGATGGGCGTCACGAGCGCCGAGTTCAGCGCACTCGTCGAGGACCTCGTCGCGACGCTCAACAAGTTCGGCGTCGGCAAGGCCGAGCAGGACGAGCTTCTCGGCATCCTCGGTCCGTTGAAGTCCGACATCGTCGAGGTCGACTCGACCGCGACTGGCACGCCGCTACCGGACAGCTATGACGCGGCTCCGGCGCTGACGACCGCGAAGAGCTGAGCCCGAGGAACTAACGGTCGCGCGCCCCGCCGCTTGCAAGGGCAGCCTGAGCGGCGGCGAGGCGCGCGACCGGCACGCGGTAGGTCGAAGGCGACACATAGGTGAGCCCGAGCTCATGGCACAGAGCGACCGATGAGGGCTCACCGGCATGCTCACCACAGATCCCGATCTTCAACCCCGGCTTGGTCTTCCGGCCGCGCTCGACCGCCATACGCATCATCGCGCCGACGCCGTCGCGATCGAGGACCTGGAACGGGTCCGCTGGGATGATCTTTTCCTCGACGTATCGCGTGAGGAAGCTCTTTTGCGCGTCGTCGCGCGAGATGCCCAGCACGGTCTGCGTGAGGTCGTTGGTGCCGAACGAGAAGAACTCGGTCTTCGTAGCGATCTGGTCCGCGATGATGCAGGCGCGCGGGATCTCGATCATCGTGCCGAACTTGTAGTCGACACGCTTCCCGCGCTCCTTGAAGACCGTCTCCGCGACCTCGGTGACATGCGCTTCGAGTCGATCGAGCTCACCCATCGTCGCGACGAGGGGCATCATGATCTCAGGCTTCGCCTTGATGCCCTTCTCGGCCGAGTCGATGGCCGCGCCGAGGATCGCGCGGATCTGCATCTCAAGTATTTCCGGATAGACGAGGAGCAGGCGGCATCCGCGCAAGCCGAGCATCGGGTTGTCCTCGTGGAGCTGCTCGAGCCTTCGGTAGATTCGTTCTTTGTCGGCGAGGTCGGCCCCGTTCTGGCCGGTGGCACGCGCCACGGCGATATCGACATCGACGTCGGCGTACTCGCGAAGGAACTCGTGAAGCGGTGGGTCGATCAGGCGGATCACGACGGGTAATCCATCCATCGCTTCGTACATCTCGCGGAAGTCGCCCTGCTGGAACGGGAGGAGCTTCGCGAGCGCGCGCTTCCGTCCGGCGGTGTCGTTCGCAAGGATCATGTCCTGAACGATCGGGAGACGCTCGGCCTCGCGGAACATGTGCTCGGTCCGCGCGAGGCCGACGCCCTCGGCGCCGAGCTCGCGCGCGAGGCGGCATTCCCCCGGCGTGTCCGCGTTGACCCAGACGCCAAGCTTGCGGCGCTTGTCGGCCCATGAGAGGAGCTCGATGAGCTCCTTCTCCTCGCGGAAGTTGGCGGCGATCGTCGGAAGCTCGCCCGCGAACACCTCGCCGGTCGTCCCGTCGATCGAGATCGCGTCGCCTTCCTTTATGACCTGGCCGCCGACCCGCATCTCGCGCTTCTGAAGGTCGATGTCGAGCGCGGCCACCCCAGCGACGCAGGGCAGTCCCAATCCGCGCGCAACAACGGCGGCGTGCGACGTGGAGCCACCCCGCGCGGTAAGGATCCCGGTGGCGGCGACCATCCCGTGGAAGTCGTCCGGGCTCGTCTCCGGACGGACGAGGACGACGAGCTGCTTCTGTCCCTTGAGCACCACAGCGCGGTCCGCGTCGAACACCGCGCGTCCGGTCGCGGCGCCGGGTGATGCGTTGAGACCCTTCGCCAGATAGCGGCCGGCGCTGCGCGCGCTCTCGACCTCCTTCTGATCGAACCGCGGAAGGAGGAGCTGCTCGACCTGCGCCGGCTCGACGCGCTGGATGGCCTCGTCCTTCGTGATGAGGCCCTCCTTGACCATGTCGGTGGCGATCTTGATCGCGGCCGCGGCCGTGCGTTTGGCTGAGCGCGTCTGGAGCATGTAGAGCTTGCCGCGTTCGATCGTGAACTCGAGGTCCTGCGCGTCGCGGTAGTGCTTCTCGAGCCGCTTCGCGATCTTCTCGAACTCGGCGTACGCCGCCGGAAGGTCCTTTTTCATCTGCGCGATCTTCGACGGCGTGCGAATGCCCGCGACCACGTCCTCGCCCTGCGCGTTCGTCAGATATTCGCCGTAGAGCTCCTTCGCGCCGGTGTTCGGATCGCGGGTGAAGGCGACGCCCGTGCCGGAGTCGTCGCCCATGTTCCCGAACACCATCGTGACGATGCTGCATGCGGTCCCGAGGTCGTCCGAGATCTTGAATTGCTTGCGGTAGTCCTTGGCGCGCTGCCCGAACCAGGAACCAAACACGGCTTCGATCGCCAGCCGCAGCTGATCCTTTGGCTCGGTGGGGAACGGCTTCCCCGTTTCCTTGCGGACGATCCCCTTGTACTCGTTCACGAGATCCTCGAGCTGCTTCGGCGAAAGCTCGGGGTCGCTCTTGACCCGCGCCGCCTTCTTCTTCGCGTCGAGCGCGTGCTCGAACTTCGCCGGGTCGATGCCAAGCACGATCCGGCCGAACATCGAGATGAACCGGCGGTACGCGTCCCAGGCGAAGCGCTCGTTCTTCGTGAGCTTCGCGAGCCCCGCACGACTCTCATCGTTCAGACCGAGGTTCAGGACCGTGTCCATCATCCCGGGCATGCTCATCGCCGCCCCCGATCGCACCGAGACGAGGAGCGGGTCCTTCGGATCGCCGAGCTTCTTCTTCGTCGCGCCCTCGATGGTCGCGACGGATTTCTCGACCTGATCCCAGAGTCCTGGCGGGAGCTTCTTGCCCGACGCGAAATAGGCGTTGCAGGCGGCCGTGGTGATCGTGAACCCCGCGGGGACGGGAAGGCCCGCGTTCGTCATCTCGGCGAG
>DATLPP010000094.1:0-5493 GCA_035535615.1 Candidatus Udaeobacter sp. | reverse complement strand
ATTCGATTTCAACGCCGGTTCGAGCTCGTGGGCGAGGGCTGGGACGGCGACGCGGACATCCTGCGGTTCGTCTTCCATCGGATCGCACCCAAGATCGACGACCTCCCGGAGCGCACGACGCTCGAACGCGCGATCGTCGCGCATCTGCGTAAGGGAGGGCACTGGCGGAGTCGGACCGGCTGGCTGGATCTCAAGTGAAGCGCGTGCTGCTCACTGGGATGTCGGGCACCGGCAAGTCGTCGGTCCTAGCCGAGCTCCGAGCACGTGGGTTCAAGACGGTAGACACCGACTACGGCGGCTGGACCGAGCAGGTGGAGGTTCCCGCAAACGCTGGAAATGCGCCGGCTATGGAATGGCTGTGGCGCGAGGATCTGGTGACGCGACTTCTGTCGACCGATGACGCGGACGTCCTTTTCGTTTCCGGCACCGCGCGAAACCAGACGAAGTTCTATCCGCGGTTCGATCACATAGTGCTTCTCACCGCGCCGGTCCCGGTGATGACCGAACGACTCGCGAGCAGGACGAACAACCCGTATGGAAAGGAGCCGGACGAGCTGGCCGAAGTCATCGGCTTCAAGCAGACCGTCGAGCCCGCGCTTCGGAGAGCCGCGGATCTTGAGATCGACACGAGCATCCCGCTCGACGAGGTCGTCGAGAAGATCCTCGATCGTGTGCTCCGATTGACGCCCTAACGGAAGCCGTCACCGCAGGCGCGTCAGCGCCGAGGATGGATCACATCTTGTCGGGCGCGCTTATCCCAAGCAGTCCGAGGGTCTGGCGAAGCGCAACCTGCACCGCCTGCACCAGTCGCAGCCGCGCCTTCGAGCGCGCGACATCTGCTTCGTCGACGACACGGTGATCGCGATAGAAGCCGTGGAACGCGCCGGCCAGCTCGAGCGCGTAGGTCGTGAGCTGGTGGACGCCGTAGTGCTGACGGATGTCAGCGACGAGCTCGGGAAAACGAAGGATGAGCCGGACGAGGTCGAGCTCGCCTTTGTCGGCGAGCAGCGCGGTGTCCGCACCGTTCGTGTCTATCCCGCGCTCGGCGGCGGTGCGCAGGATGCTCGCGATGCGCGCGTGCGCGTACTGCACGTAATAGACCGGGTTCTCGTTCGACTGCTGGACCGCGAGCTCGAGGTCGAAGTCGAGCTGGCGGTCCGCGCTCGATTGAAGGAAGAAATAGCGCGTCGCGTCCTTTCCGACGGACTCGATGACCTCTTCGAGGAGCAGGAATTGTCCGGTCCGTCTCCCCATCCGCTTGAGCACGCCCTCGTGCAGGAAACGCACGTACTGATACAGGACGACCTCGAATTTCTCGAGCAGGCCGAGCGCCTGCATCGCGGCGCGCATCTGGATGAGGTGGTAGTGAGTGTTCGATCCCCATATGTCGATCTTCTTGTCGAACTTCCGATCGCGAAGCGACTGCGCGTGGTACGCGATGTCCTTGCCGAGGTACCCCGGCTCGCCGTTCGAGCGAACGAGGACCCAGCCCTCTTTGTCGTCGACCGCCTCGCTCGCCTCGAACCAGACCGCGCCATCCTTGTCGTAGACCTTGCCAAGCTTGCGCAGCTCGGCGAGCGTCTTCTCGAAGTATCCCGACCGCATCATCTCGGCCTGTGAGAACCAGGTGTCGTAGCGGATGCCGAGCATCGCGGTGACCCGCTTGGCCTCACGGAGGACCCACTCGACGCCGAGTGGCGCGAAGCGCTTTGCCTGCTCCTCGAGCGGCAGCTTCATCCACTCGTCACCATCGCGGGCCTGTATTTCGGCAGCGATGTCCTTCATGTACTCGGCGGGATACGCGTCCGCGGGTATTTCGATCTCCTCGCCGTGCAGCTGGCGATAGCGGATCGCGATGGAGCGGCCGAAGGTATCGAACTGCGTGCCGGTGTCCTCGACGTAGTACTCGCGCTCGACCGCCGCGCCCGAGAACTCGAGCACGGACGAGAGAACGTCGCCGAGTGGGCCGCCGCGCGCGTTCGCCACGGTGAGCGGTCCGGTCGGGTTCGCGGAAACGAACTCGACCTGCATCCGCTTGCCGGCGAGCGTCTTCGAACGACCGAAGTCGGAGCCGGCGCGCACGATCTCGTCGACCTGAGCGGCGACCCATGCGAGGTCGAGGCGCACATTCACGAAGCCACTCAGCTCCTCCACCGAGGCGATCGGCGCCGCGACGCGTACGCGCTCGGCGATGGCCTTCGCGATATCGCGAGGCGGTTTGCGCGCTTGTTTCGCGAGCTTGAGGGCCACGTTCGAGGCGTAGTCGCCGTGCTCCGGATTGCCGGGACGCTCCACCTCGACCGGCACCCCGTCGACGTCGGGCCACCCGAGGTCCTTTGAAGCGCGGGCAAGGCCCTCCCGTATCGCGGCGGCGACTTGATCGCGAAGCAGCGTGGTCACCCGCGCGAGTCTGGGACAGCGAGCGTGCGCGCGCCAACGTCACCGCTCGGCCGATGCGTCGCGAACAGGCGCCAGGTCAGGAGCGCCGCGAGCCCGTATGCGATCACGAGGGTCACCAGATTGGCCGTGAACCCTTCCGGGCCGAGCCGAGCGCGGATCGCACCCGAGAGGATCGCGCCGACCGCGTTCGCCGCGCTCCATGCGAGCGCGAACACAGCATTGGCACCCGCACGCTCGGCCGGCGTGAACGACGAGAGCTGAAAAGCGTTCACCGTCCCGCTCGCACCGAACATGAGGAAGTGTCGTGCCGCCAGTGCGCCGACGGCGACCGGCAACGCGCCGGTGAAGGCAGCGACGAGCGCGAACGGAAGCGACAGCGTCTCGACCAGGACGATGGACGGAATCGCGCCGATGCGCGCGGCGACGAATCGCCCGTGCAGGAGCGCGCCGATGCTTCCGGCGACGGCGAGCACGCCAAGGAGCAGCCCGAGGGCGGAGAACGGCACGCCGTAGCGGTCGGCAAAGAAGAGATTCACGAACGGAAGGAAGCTGCCCGCGCCGAATCCGAACAGGATCTCGATGGCGAGGAAGCGCCGGACGAGGTCGTTGCGTGTGGGCGCCTCGAGAGTGTGCGGGGCGACGGGCACGGGGCGGATCGCGAGGATCGGCACGATCGAGACGGCCGCGATGATGCCGCCGCTCCCGACGAGAGCGCGCAGAACAAGTGGGTCATCCGGTCGTGCGCCGAGCAACGATGCCACCGGCGCCGCGAGTGCGCCGGCGATGACGCTCGAGAGGAACGCGGCCGTCGTACCGAGCGCGATCTGCTGGCCGAATCGCGTGGCGCGCCGCGCGGCGTCCGTCGCATCCGCGAGGAGCGCGGCTCCCGACGAGCTCGCGATGATTCCGCCGAAGCCGACGAGCATCGCCGACAGGAAGACGGCCCCAAGAGCGTTGAAGATGAGGATCCCGAAGATGCCGACGCCGGTGAGCGTTCCACCGAGAAGGATCGCAGCGCGGCGCGAGCGCCCTCGCGTGAAGATTGCGGCCGGGATGGCGCCGGCCACGACGCCGAGCGCTTCCGCGCCGGCCAACAGTCCGATCGCGAATGCGTCGAACCCCAGCGAGCGGTACAGGAAGTTCAGGTAGAACTGCGCGACCCCGAGGCCGAAGCTCCCCAGACCCGCCGCGGTCAGATAGAGGACGGCGTCGCGCCGTCCGAGCGTGGCCTTCACCTTCTCGCCTGGCCGGTTGTCTCTAGCGGCGCGGAGCCCTCGCTGTTTCCGCGGTCGCGCCCGCTGCCGCTTTGCGCCGCCGAGCCGTCGGGCGCACGGCGTCGGGTTCGACCATCTGGCCGACCGCGGTCGCTCGGACCTCGAGGTCGACATGGGCGTCCGGCTCGATCGTCACGTTCCACGTGGAAGCGATCTCCAGCTGCTGGTAGACGCGCTCGAACCCCTGCTCGGAGTTTGTAATCGAGTAGATCGGCCGCGTCGTCACCTCGCACGGCGGATCGACAGCAATTGCGATATCAAAGTGCCGCGATTCCGAGTGAACGGCGATTTCGGACACATGCCGCGCGTCGATCGGCTTTCCGGCGGTCGTCTTCTTCGTCCCGACGGTGATCACGTCCGCGGGGTTCTGCTCGGACAGCAGGCCGAAGTTCGACGTGCTGATGAACTGGAGACTTATCGCTTCCTCGCCATCGTTGCGCAGGCGGTAGCGCACGCCGGCGGCGAGGCCTTCGTCGGCGATGCGGATGTCCTTGCGGATCCCCAGACCGGGAACGCTCGCGAGAGAGCGCGGCGGCGGCTCGAGGATGAGACTGACCGTGCGCGCCTCGCGCTGCGGTGTCAGCTGGTAGTAGTACGCGTGCAGCACGACCGGCTCGGCCTTTCCGACGCGGAAGCTGTCCTGGAAGAACGCCCGGCGCGCGACGTCGTACTCGAGAAGCTTCGACAGACCGCGCTCCCGTGCGCGGACGGCGTCGTGAATGGACTTCGATTCCTTCTCCGCGGCCTTGCCGATGAGAACCTTGCCCAGCTTCTCGGCGCGACGCAGCGCCTCGTGCTCGGACTCCGGCCGGCGCGCGAGCGTGTCGACGAGGTTGGTCGCCGACGCGTAGATGTCCCACTCGATCACGGCACCGCCCTGGACGTGAACGAACACCGCGCCCGCGTTGCCGCGGAAGATGTACTCGTCGTAGCCGTCGACGTCGTAGTCGCGCTGCTCCCCCGCCGCGGTTCGGCGCTCCGAGAGGATCCGCTCCGCCTTCAACAGCGAGGCGTACGCGTCCGCACGAAGGTGCGGGAAGTAGATGCCGCCGAAGACGCCGTGCCAGTACACGTCGTTCCCCTGCGCGCGCCAGAGGTTCTGCTGCGCTTGGCGGACCTCGGCGGACGCGTCGAGGATGCTGCGGCGGGCGAGCTCCTCGCTCACGATGAGCATCCGCTTCTGAAGACCGTTCGATTCCGGGTACTTCGCGAAGAAGTTTCGCCAGAGCGGCGCGGCCACGAGGGCTGAGAGATCGTCGCCCAGCTTGTTCCGCGCCTGCTGGTACCGCTTCGCGGCGTTCGGCTCGAGTGCCCACTCCGCCATCTCGGGATACGACCCCGCGGGAATGTAGATGCGACGCGCGGGCTTCTGGAAGATCCACGCGTCCTCGAGGGTCATGGTCTGGATCCAGTCGGCCTGAGCGATCGCCGAGAAGAACTGCTCGAGCCAGCCGTCCTTGTGCACGCGCTGGTAGGTGCCGGGCCACGCACCGAACTTCTCGCCGTCGTCCGCATAGACGACAAGGCGCGCGCCCTCATCGGCTCGCGCGCGTAGCTCCTTCATCGTCTGGCTCACGTCTTTGAATGGGATGAGGTAGCGCAGCTTCACGCTCCCCGGGAAAACGATGAGCGGAAGGCCCTGGTCTTCGGTGACGTATGACTCGCCGAGCTCCTGCGGGCGAAGGCCCGCCTGGATGAAGTGCTCGTCGTCGAGGACCGTGTACGCGACCCCCGCTTCGGCGAGAAGCGACGGAAGGTGCGGCTCCCAGACGCGCTCGGTCAGCCATGCGCCCAGCGGTCGCTGTCCGAAGATCGCGTG
>DATLPP010000093.1:0-8622 GCA_035535615.1 Candidatus Udaeobacter sp. | reverse complement strand
TAGATGCCGAAGTAGATCTCACGCCTCATGCGCTCGGGCGTGAAGTAGGTGCGCGATGCGTGGCCGTAGAGGTCGATCACCGTGCCGAGGTCGTCGGGAAGGAGCCGTCTCACTTCGTGGTTGAGGCGCGGGCGGAAGCGCTGGATGTTCACGTTCATCCGCCGCATGTGGTCGACGCGTTCGAACCGATAGCTCATCTCGATCGCACCGCGCGAGCGCGGCGGCGTCGCGAGGAGCACCCGCGGTTCGCGGATCGCCTCGCGGAAGATCGCGGCGAGGCCGTCGGACGCGCCGGTCGCGAAGCAGGGACGGAACGGAAGCCCCTCGACCACCATCACGACCGCCGCGATCTCGCCCTCGCGTCGAGCGATCCACCAGCGGGCGCCTTCGATCTCGGGCTGGTCGATGTCCGCGAGGGCGTATGCGGCCATAAGGCGATCGCGCTCGAGGAACGCGCGCGCCTCGTCAGCGGACGCGCGAGCGTCGATCTTTACCTGTGGAAGCGACGGTGCCGCGGTCATCGGTCCTCCCTTGTGGGATTGGGACCAAGCGGGCCTCCGCCGGTCGCTACGTGGAGACCAATGGTACCGCTTTGGCGGGGGTCTACCGGTTAGTAGGAGATCAGCGTCGCGATGTCATAGCCGGCGAGCTTGTCGCGGCCTTTCAGCGCGGCGAGCTCGATGAGGAAGGCGAGACCGACGATCTCGCCCTTGAGCTCCTTCACGAGCGCGATCGTGCCGGCCACCGTTCCACCGGTCGCGAGGAGATCGTCGACGATGAGCACCCGCGCGCCGGGTTTGATCGCGTCCTTGTGCATCTCGAGCGTCGCCGAACCGTACTCGAGGTCGTACTCAACGCTCACCACATCCCCCGGCAGCTTGCCGAGCTTTCGCACCGGGACGAAGCCGACGCCGAGCTTGTACGCGATCGGCGCCGCGAAGATGAACCCCCGCGACTCCATCCCCACAACGACATCGACCTTCTTCGGGCCGATCTTCGCGAGGAGCCCGTCGATCGCCGCCGTGAACGAGTCGCCATCCTTGAGCAGCGTGGTGATGTCTTTGAAAAGGATCCCGGGCTTCGGAAAGTCGGGAACGTCACGGATCTTGCTCGCGAGGTCCTTCGTCTGCACAGGCACGGCGCACAGATTAGCGTCTCGCCTTACCGGCGGGTGCATTGCGCGATCGCGCCGACCGCGCTCAGCGACACGCTGGATATGCGCGAAGAGATGGCCGGCGCTTTCTGCGCCGCGGGACCGGACGGCTCCTCTTTCGCGATCACCTGGTCGGATCCGGCGAGACTCCCGCCTACGTCAAACCCATTGCCGGTCGAAAGGTCGAGGACCGTCGAGGACGTCCCTCCGTAGTAGAGAAGGTAGTGATCCGCAAGCTGCATGAACTGGAACGAGTGGTTGAGATCGGGCGCCCGATACGTCGCGAATTCACCCGAGTCAATCATCCAAACCGTCACGCCGAGCGAGTCGTCACTACTCCACGCCAGGTAGCGCGGCGAGCCGGCGACGTAGGCAATCGGTCCGGGATCGCGGAGGCGCGCCGGAAGATCCGCCCGCCCCAGCGTGTCGGCGTCGGCCGATTGGAATGAATAATTGCCTCCGGCATCGCGCTCTGCCCAGATGAGATCGCGCCCGGCGAAGACCGGCGCACCGACCCGCCCTGTTGCGACGACGGTATCCGTGCCTCGGCCGAGATCGCGGATGTGAATCTCCGCTTCGTTGTACTCGGAGCGTTTTGGTAGAGGCTGCGCCCACAGAGCCAATCCGCGGCGAATCGCCGGCAGTGGCGGTTGTCCGAACAAGAACGATCCGTCCGGCAAGCGCGACGTCGCGATCGTCGTCGTGACACCTGTGTCCTTGTTCCAGGCAAACACGCTCCAATCGGCCACGTTCGTCTGCGAGTTCCCCTGTTCCCAGACGACCCAGGGCAGCTCTACGGTCATCCAACCCATCCCGCTGACCGGCGTGTCCCAGGTCGCGATCCTTGTCATGCGCCCGCTCGCGAGATCCAAGCTTCCGATGCCGCTTCCGGAGGCCGTGTCGAACTGTCCGAACGCGATCTGTTCGCTGATCGTCGGCGCACCGAGACCGAAGCGCGTGCCGCTCGGCAAGACGACGCTGTGCGCTTGGAATGCCTGGGTCCACGCCTCCGGCGCTTGGGCGATGCACACGTCGATGCTCTTCGCCTGAGCGGTCGCGGTAGGAGCGTCCGTTGCACGCGGCGCCGGCGAGGCAAGGGAAGGCGGCGTGGAGCACGAGATGCTCCACGCCGCGATTGCAAGGCTCAGCGCCAGGCCCCTACCAGGCATAGCCCCTCCCGCCGAGGATCGTGATCATCGTCTGCATGTCGAACCAGCTGAGGCGAGGCACTGTGCTCCACACCGTCGTCGCGGAGTCCGCGTAGTAGACGCTGGCGCCGCTTGAGCCGTAGCCACCCAGCTCGATGTAGTGGAAGATCGTTTGGTTGTACGGGTGTCCCTTGAGATGTGGACCGTACGCCTCTTCCCACGCGTCGCCACCCACGGGCCAGCCCCTCTCGACGTCGTACTCGAGTTCGCTGACGAAGGTCGAACGCTCCGAGGCGGTCGGGCTGTACGAGAGCCAGACGAAGGCGTACCAGTTCCAGCCGGCGACGGGTCGTCCGACGTAGGCGTTGAGGCCGGCGACGAAGTTGTTGATCGTCGTTCCGTTCGTCGTGGTGCCCATGTATCGCCCGGTGGTGTATTGATCCGCCGGGATGGCCCCGCGACCGTTGGTGTACATGGTGCGCGCGACCTCGGAGACCGTGGCCGGGCCGCAGTAATACGACGTGACCTGACCCTGCTGGTTCAGGTTGTCGACCCAGCCGTAGCCCGAGCCGACGGTCGCTTCAGCGCGGCTCGTCAGGGCGTCCGCGAGCCCCGCAATGGTCGACGTCAGCGACGCTGACTGCGCCCCACAGCCTCGGACGGCCGCGGCGCGATCGGAGAAGACGCTCGCCGAGCCCTTTCCCCGACCTGAGCGGACGGACGCATCTTTGAGCGCGACCCTCGCCGCGATCGCGTTCGGGTTTCCGGTAGCGAGGTCACGATTGGCCGCCTCGGGGTCGTTCGCCCGCGCCTTCGCGAGCGCGACCTCGCTCAGCGCGAGCGGGGTCATTGGTTGTGCGGACACCGCGTCGTCCGCAGGAAGTGTTGCGAGCGGCGTCGCGTCGTGGCAGGCGTTGACCGCGGAGCCGCCAGACGCCAGGGCGATCGCGGCAAACCGGTCCGCGATGGGAAGCTGTAGCACGAAGAGCGAGACGATGAGCGAGACGATGGTGCGCAGCCGCATTTCCTGTCTCCATTTCCGCCTCGACCGGTCGAGCGCGCTTCGACCATCCGAGCGCTCGACGGACCGTACCACCGTCGTTCTCGAACTTATCGGCCGTAAGTTCTAGGATGTTTGTCTGTGCCCGAACGAGCTGAAGCCAGCTTGCACGCTCGCCTCGCCTCGACGATCGAGAGAGCCGTGTGCCTCGGCTCCTCGAACCTGGTGATGCTCGAGCACGCGGACCTACTGAGGCGAAGCGATCTGCCGGCCGCTTTGGCTTTCTCCCTCGGGCGCGCCGCGGAGGACGAGCAGCGATTCGTCGAAGCACAGGAGCTCTTCGAGCGTGCTCAGCGTGTTGGCGATCCAGAGATCAGAGCTCGTGCCGAAGCACACCTCGCCTATCTCGATTACTACGCCGGGCGCTGCGAGGCCGGCCTCGCGAAGGCGCGAGGGGCGGCGCGCTCGAGTCACGGCATCGCGGCGAGCGAGGCGCACCTGTACGCGTCCGTCAACGCGGTCGCGCTGAACCGGGCACTTGACGCGCTCGCTGAAGCGCACGCCGCGCGAAACTTCACGGTGCGCATTCGCGACCGAGACCTGCGGCAGGACCTTCGCTTTCGGATCGCCCGACAGCTCGTCCACGTCCTGGTGCAGCACGGTGACTACTCGTCGGCCGAGAGCGAGGCCGAGGCCGCTTCCGTCATCGCCAGAGCGACCGGAAGCGCGCGGCATCTCGGGCTCGCCGCGTACCTACGCGGTCACGTTTGCGCGGCGCGAGGCGATCCGCTCGCGCTGACGTTCTTCCGTGAAGCGGACAGGCACTGGGGTGCGAGCAGTCGTTCCTTCGGACGCTGGCTGCAGTACGTGTGGGCGACAACGCTTCGCGACCTCGGGAACGTCGCGGGTGCGCACAACCTTCGACTTGCGAGCGGAATCCGTGTCCCGTGGGAGGAGCCGCTATTCGATCTCGCGGAGGGCCGGGCGCCGACGCTTCCGGATATCACGAACTCGCCCGCCGACGACCTCCCCTTCCGGCAAGCGGCGCGAGGCGTCGTGTTCTTCGCGCAACGGCAACTCGAAGACGCCAGGGAGGCGCTGGGGCTGGCGCTACGGGAGTTCGACCGTTGCGAGTTCCACCATGAGCGGAGAGCGGTCGCGCTCAACCTCGCTGCGGTCGAGCTCGCGTCGGGAAGGACCGAGGAGGCCGACCGCCTGTTGCGGAAAGAGGTACCGAGTCTCGTTCGTCAGGAGGTCCGGACATGGCCCTGGTGGTATCGGCCGGCCGCCCTCAGTCTGGCAAAGCGCTGCATCGAGATAGGCCTCGCGCCCAGCTACTGGCGCCAGATCGTTCATGCGGTCGACAGCTCTCAGGGCGTCCTCGTGGACGTGCTGCATGCCCGCGATCTGACCGAACGTCAAATCGAGATCGTGCGCGCGTGGCTTGCGGAGCCCGACCTCTCGCGTGCGGAGCTCGGCACGAAACTCGGGATCGGAGACGCATCTGTCCGGACACACCTCAATATTGTTCGGAGGAAGCTCGGTTGCGACGGCCGACGGGGATCGGGAGCCATCCGTGACCGAATCGCGGCCCTCGCCGGAACGTATCGCGTGAGTTGAGGAGTGATGAAGCTCGACCTGCACACCCACTACTACCCCTCCGCGTATTTCGAACGCATCGAGCGAAGCGGCGGCGACTTCTCGTTCGGAACGAGCCCGACCGGACAGCGGATCATCCGGTACAAAGGCGCGCGATTCTTCGGCGTCACCGCGCCGATGACCGACGTGGCCAAGCGCCTCGAGGACATGGACCGGGTGGGGATCGACACCGAGGTGTTGTCGCTCTCCACCCCGAACGTGTACTTCGTCGAAGGAAAAGCCCAGGCCGACGTCGCGCGACAGGCGAACGATGCGTACGCCGAGCTCGCGCAGAAACATCGCGGGAGATTCCTCGGCTTTGCGTCGATCCCGATGGACGATCCCGACGCCGCGCTCCGAGAGCTCGAGCGGGCCATGGACGAGCTGCGTATGCAGGGCGTCATCGTCCTGTCGAACATCCGCGGCCGGGCGCTGGCCGATCCGGTGTATCGACCGTTCTTCGAGGAGGCGGACCGCCGGAAGGTCTGCGTGTTCGTCCATCCGATGATCCCGGCCGCGGCCGACGCGTTCACCGAGTACGTGCTCGGTCCGATCATCGGCTTCCCGTTCGACACGACGGTCGCGATCGCCAAGCTCTGCTACGCGGGGGTCTTCAAGCAGCTTCCGAACATCCGTTGGCTGGTCGGCCACGCGGGCGGCGCCGTCCCCTACCTCATGGAACGGATGGACTCAGGATGGCGCGACTTCGCCGAATGCCGCGTCAACATCGATCAGCCGCCGTCCTTTTATCTGCGGCAGCTGTACTACGACACGGTCACCTTCAGTCAACACAATCTGCGCATGCTCAGGGACATCGTGGGCGCCGATCACATGGCCATGGGAAGCGACTACCCGCACCTGCTCGGATCGATCGAGAAAGCGGTGAGCTCGATCGAAGCGATGGACTTCTCCGCGGCCGAGAAGGACCGCATCTTCAGCGACACCGCGCTGGCGATCATGAACAACGTGTCGCAGATGGCACGACGCTAGTGGGATTCATCGGGCGGATGTTCCGGCGCGGGGATGGCGAGCCGCCCGAGGACGGCCCGGAGCTTCCCGGCACCGAGCCGCGCTTCCTTCCCGCGGGCGAGGAGCGGGTCTTCCGCGAGATGCGCACACTTCCGGCGACCGATCCACGCACCGGGAGGCGCCTGTTCCGCTCCGGCGTCGGGATCTCGACGATGTCCGCCGCCGACGCCCGCCAAATCGCCGAGGAGCATGCTCGACGGGCACTCGAGGACCTCCTCGCCGGGCGAAGCGGGGCGCTCGGCGGGTACGCGTATCTTGCGAACAGGCGCGCGGAAGCGCTTGTCGATGTTCTTCGCAGTCCCGCCGGCGAGTCCGCTCGCATCACCGTGAACGGCTACGGCGCCATCGTGATGAACGCGACCACCGCTTTGTTCGCCGACGTCGACACGGACGACCTCGGACCCAACCCGCGCGCTGCGCGACCGCCCGCGAGTCTTTTGACCGTTCTAGCTGCCCGCCCTGAGGTGGCCATGCGCGCGTACCGGACCCGGGCGGGCTGGCGCTACCTGTGCACGAACCGCACATTCGATCCAGCGGGCGAGGACACGCGTGCGTTTCTCGCCGAGCTTGGCGCGGACGCGAGATACGTTTTGCTCTGCCGTGCCCAACGATCGTTCCGCGCCCGCCTGACCCCGAAGCCATGGCGGGCGGGACAGCGCACGATCCCGGTGTTTCCGGCTCGGGCGATCGCGCGTGAAGACCTTCAACGCCACGTCGATCGAACGTGGAAGTACGCGACAGCTCGCTTCGTGGAACGCGACGGCCCAGATGAGACGCTTCCGGAGCTGCTGGATCTCGTCGAGTACCACGATCGTTGGACTCAGGCGATGAGCACGAAGCCTCTCGCCTAGAACGCGCGCGTGCATTGAATCAATAGCTTGACCGACCGTTCGTAGCTAGGGCGCGCATGGAAGCAGTTACCTGAACGTTGCTTGCTTTGCGCGGTCGGCGTGCTTTGATGCGTTCGTGCGATTGGTGCTCGGCGGGCTTACAGCCGTCGCGCTCGCGCTCGTCATCGCGTTCACGGCAGTCGGGCTTGCATCACAGGTCGGCGAGATCCGTGGCGGTGGACAGGGAGCGGTTCCCGCGTCGAACGACGATCTCGCGGAGCTTGCCGCGCGCCTCATCTCTCCGCCTTACCCGATGCCCGATGGATCGACTCAGACTGCGACGCTGCACCCGGGGGCTCTGCCGCCGAACGCGGGTTTCGACCTGCCGATCCCGCCGGGTGCGCACCTCGTCGGCAGCGTGCTTCGGCAGCGAACCAATGCGAACCCTTCCTTCGACACGGTCCTCGACGTCCCGGGCAGTGCCGACGACGTCACGTCCTTCTACGAACGCGAGCTGGGTAAGAAGGGCCTCACGACGCCGCCTGTCACCCAGCAGACGCAGCCCGGAGGATTCCAGGGATCGGTCGGTCCGACGAAAGGCAGCATGTTCTGCAAGGGTGATGGCCTGCCGTACGTCTCGTTGTCCGTGTTCACGCGTCCGAACGCCGCCAACGACGTACGTGTGCACTTCGAGCCGGCGCAGACCGCTGCCGCCCAGCAGTTCGTTGGCTCGCCGTGCTCGCAGAAGGGCGGTCCTCAGCCGGGCATGCCCACGCAACGCCTCCCCGCGCTTCACGCGCCGGACGGTGTGCTGCTGCAGTCATCGGGATCGAGCATCGGAGGCCCACGTCAGCAATCCGATGCCGTCGCCACCACGCCCCAGACCGCCGCTCAGCTCGAGTCGTTCTTCGCGCAGGAGCTCGCCGCAGCAGGATGGACCCGCGTTGCCGGTGGCGCGAACGCGCCACTCGCATTCAGTACCTGGAAGGTCCCGGGGGATGGCGACTGGCAGGGGGTTCTCATCGTCATCGAGATGCCGACGAAAGACCGCCGGTCGTTGATGCTGCGCGCGGAGTCGCCGACCGGCCAGGGCTTCTAGCACGGAGTAGTAGGACCCGACCGGCCAAGGCTTCGCGTCCCGAAGCCGTGCCCCATCCGTCTAAACATGTGCGGGAGACCGGGAAAACGGAGCCGAATCTCGATGCGGTGTTCGATTGCTGAAGCCGCGTCAGGATCGATGACGCGCATTTAGTACGACACGGTCACCTTTCAACTCGTCAACTCGCACGACCTCCGATGCTCGCGACATCGTGGGCGCCAATCACGTGGCCATGGAAAGCGACTATCCGCACCTGCTCGGATCGATCGATAAAGCCGTGAGCTCGATCGACGGGACGGACTTCTCCGCGGCGGAGAAGGAGCGGATCTTCAGCGCGACCGCGCTTTCGGTCTTGAACAACTCGAGGATTGCCGCCGCCTAAATCGGCCCCGCAATTCGACGTCCGTACTAGTACCCGCGCGCGAAGCGCTCCTCCATGTGCCGGTTGCGTCGTGAGTTGGGCTCGCTCCGGTACAGGTCGAGAAGGAAAGCGGACAGCACCCCGCTGGTGAATTGTGGTTCAGCATCGTTGTAACGGCGTCGTAACTCGTCGCGGGGTTACGACGGGTAACAACGACGATCAAGCGTGGGTAGCGAGGGGAAGTCGGGCGGCCAAGCTGCCGGCCAGACGGGTCGGGCTTCCTTCACGTTGTACGTGCTTCTCGGGCCATCGCTTGCGGTCGGCGTCGCCCTCGCCGGATTCAGTCTCACACGAGACAGCTCGC
>DATLPP010000092.1:0-2896 GCA_035535615.1 Candidatus Udaeobacter sp. | reverse complement strand
ACGTTGGTGACATAGGTGAGCGGCGAACGGAAGATCAGCTTCTCGGCGTCACGCCAAGGAGTGGCGTCCCCCATCTCGTGCTCCCAGAAATGCCAGCCGATGTCGCTCGTGCCATACGCGGAGATGTTGTTCGAGATGCTCCGCTGCGTGGCCGCGGCGCGGAAGCGATCGTTGTGGCCGACGATCCAGTTCGTCATGAAGCCGCCGTAGCTCCCGCCGGTCACGTAAAGACGCTTCGGGTCGACCCAGCCGAGCGCGAGCGCGTGATCGATGCCGGCCATCAGGTCTTCGTAATCCTTCCCGCCCCAATCGCCGACGCATGCCTCGACGAACTTCTGGCCGTATGCGTGACTTCCACGCGGGTTCGTGAACAGCACCGCATAGCCGCGGCCGACGAGCACCTGGAATTCGTGAAAGAAGGAGTGGCCGTACGCCGTATGCGGTCCGCCGTGGATCTCGAGGACGAGCGGCCACTTCTTCGCTGGATCGAAACCGAGTGGCTTCATGAGCCAGCCCTCGATCGTCCAGCCATCGGCACCCTTGAATTCGACGCGCTCCGGCGCCGCGATGTACTTCGACGCGAGGATCTCGTCGTTCAGGCAGCTCGCCTTGCGCATCGGACCAGCGACCTCGCCGACGAAGAGATTGCCAGGGTCGATGGCCGTCGCGACGATCGCGGCGAAGCGGCGTTTCGACTGGTCCAGCGACCACGAGACCACTTGATGGCTTCCGACGGTCTCGGCGCGGACATCGCCGCCACGCGCGGCGCACGAGTACGCGTTCGCCGTTCCCTGATCGGAGCCGAGAAAGAGAATGCGGCCATCGCGCGTCCACGCGGGCGGCAGCGTCTGCGCGTGCGCGCGCATATCGCTGATCACCGACGAGCCCACCGAGCGGTCCCACCCGGCGAGCAGATCCGTGCCGGGCCCGCCTCCCTTTGGGAAGGCCCAGATGTGGATGTTGCGAGCCGAGGATCCGATCGCGCGGTCGGTGCCGTATGCCGTGATCACAGCACCGTCCGGCGACCAGGACGGGTTTCCGTAGCTGCCCTCGCCGTCGGTGATTCGGCGCGTCTCGCCCGAGAGCGCGACGACGTGGATGTCGGCGACGGTGTTGAGGTCGCGCTTGTCCGTTCGGTTGGAGACGAACGCGATCTCGCGCCCGTCGGGTGAGAACCCGGGCTGCCCGTCATCCCAGTCACCGTCGGTAACTCGCCGCGGCGCCGAACCGTCCGCTCCGACAATCCAGATGTGCTTGTGGCGGTCGTCCAGGAGTCCGCCCTCGTCCGACTTGTATCGCGCGCGCGTGTACACGCGAACGCCGTCGTCATCGTCGGCGGCATCCTTTGGATCGCGTACGACGAACGCGAGCGACCGGCCGTCAGGCGACCACGCGAGGTCGGAGCAATCGTCCCCTAGGCGCGTGAGCTGGCGGGCCTCGCCGCCTGCGAGGTCGAGGACGAAGATGTTGCGCGGCGGACGCTTCCGGCCTTTCGGGACCTCGCCCCGCTCCGAGGTGAACGCGAGGCGCCCGCCATCGGGTGACCACTGCGGCGCGGAGTCCTGAGAGGTACCGGCGGTGATCTGAGCCGGTGCCGCTTTGCCATCCGCTGACACCAGCCAGATCGCGCCCTGGTACCCATCGCGCTTGGCGTTGGCGGTCTTCACCGAGTACGCGATGCGTGCGCCGTCGGGCGAGATCTGCGCATCCGTTAGGAAGCGGAACTCGTACAAATCTTCAGATGAAAGGGGAAGGAGCGACGGGGACAACGCGGCGTATCGTGCCATATATGGGCCGGTTCGACCGGCGCGCACGTACTGGGATGCTCGTCGGTGCACTGGCGATGTTCTTCGCCCTCGACGTCGCGTTCCTTCTCAGCATGGCCGGAATGCCATTCGTCGCCGACAGTCTCGGCCAGGCGATCATCGACGTGCTTCCGGGATTCATTTCGATCCCGCTCATCGAGGCGCTGCATCAGTGGGCGAAGATCCTGCTCATCGTCGGCGTCGTCGCGCTCTTTCTCATCGACGGCGCGGCGACCGGTCTGCTGGCGGCTTCGCGACGGCGGACTGCGGCGGTTTTGGGCCTCGGTCTTCTTCCGTGGGTCGCCGCGTTCGTGTTCGCGCGCCTGTTCTCACCGCAGCGGATCGAGCCGGTCACGAGCCTCATCGACGCGGCCGTCGGGGCCGCGGTGTTCCTGGCGGCCCTGGCGTTCATCCTTCCGAGCGCTCTGGATCGCTCTACGGATACAGCGCCCGCATCACCCTCGCGCCGGCGGGCGCTGCTCGGCACCGCGGCCATCGCCGCGGCCGTCGCGATCGTGTCGCTCCCGCTGTCTCGGATCGCGGCGGTCGGGTCGGGTGGACTGGGCAACGTCATCACGGCCGCACGGCGTCTTCGGTCGCGCGCCGAGATCGCGCCCGCGGATCCCGCGGTCGACGCGCTGCCGGGCATCACGCCGCGAATCACCGCGAACGAGGATCACTACACGGTCGACACGACGCTCGTGAAACCGCGCGTCCTCATCGATGAGTGGCGGCTCGATATCAAAGGCCTCGTCCAAGCTCCGTTTTCTCTCACCTACGACCAGCTCCTCGATCTCGATGCGGTCGAGCAGCTTCACACGCTCGAGTGCATCTCCAACTACGTCGGCGGAGACCTCATTTCGACCGCGCTCTGGACGGGCGTGCCGCTTCCGGACCTGCTGAACCGCGCCCAGGTCAAGGCCGGCGCGTACGACGTGGTCTTCACATCGGTCGACGGCTACACCGACTCGATCCCGATCGCGAAAGCGATGGAGGACCGAACGCTCGTCGCGTATCTGATGAACGGGAAGACCGTTCCGCAGGATCACGGGTATCCCGCGCGGATGCTCGTTCCGAACATCTACGGGATG
>DATLPP010000091.1:0-3569 GCA_035535615.1 Candidatus Udaeobacter sp. | reverse complement strand
CCGCTCGCGCGCGCGATCGGGTAGACGAGCGAGAGATCTCCGACGCGGTAGCCCGCCGTGAGCGTCGCGAAGTAGAGGGTCTGCAGGCCCACCGCGACCACGATGAACACGAGCGCCGCCCAGCCGAGCTCGGGCCGCGCGATGACGAGGATCGCGATCGCGAACGGCGCGAACACGATCGCCCCGACGAGATATGCGAGCCACAGGAACGGCGTGTCCGCCCCCGCACGTTTCGCGAGCAGATTCCACGTCGCGTGAAAGACCGCGGAGATGAGGATCAGACCGAGAGCGAAGAGACTCACGCACGACACTATGGCGGCGGCGGGCGGGGGGCTCGCGCGCAGCGGGATCCGGCGTACCTACACTGCATCGCGATCTTGGCAGGAGGTGTCCCGATGGGCGAAGTTCGTCGCCGGATGTAGCGGAGCCCCACTGGGGCGCGTGCATTCGAGCGATCTAGCAGCAGACATCTAGTTCCCTCCCGTGGGCTCCGTTTTGGCCGCGTGGCATCGCCACGCGGTTTTTCGTGCCCACTCGAAAGGAGAGGCAGATGTCACCCCGAACGCGAAGTCAGCTCTGGCGAACGCAAAACGCGATCAGCGAACCCTCTCTCGCCGCGAAGCTCGTCTCGCTCTCGCAGGTCGGTCCGCGCGATGTTGTCTACGACCTCGGTGCGGGTTCCGGTGTTCTCACGGCCGCGCTGGCTCGCCAAAGCTCGCGCGTGATCGCCATCGAACGCGACCCCGCCCTCGTGCGTCGCCTTCGGCGGCGTTTTCACGACGTGCCGAACGTCATCGTGCGCGAAGGCGACATCCTCGCCTGCCGCTTACCGCGGTCCGAGTACGTCATCGTGGCGAATCCCCCGTTCGACATCACAGCCGACCTCGTGCGAAAGCTCGTCGACGCAGAGACGCCTCCACGGGACGGGTATCTCGTCCTGCAGCGTGAGGCCGCGCAGCGCTTTGCGGGCCGACCCCGGATGACGCTCGCCGCGCTGCTGCTCGCGCCGTGGTTCTCCCTGCAGGTTCTGCACACATTCCACCGCAGCGATTTCGCGCCGGCTCCCGGCGTCGATGCGGTTTTCGTCCGCCTGCACAAACGCGGACCACCGCTCGTGGCACGCAGCGAAGGGCGGCTCTACCGCGACTTCGTGACCGTCGCCTTCTCTGCATGGCGACCGACGATCGCCGCCGCGCTCGCCGCAACCCTCGGACGGGCCGCCGCCGACCGCCTGCTCGCGCACGCCGCCGTCGATCGGCACCTCCCGCCATCACATCTGGAACTCGGTGGTTGGCTGGCGCTGTTCCGTGAGTTTCGATCCGCGCCCCTCGTCATCCGCCAGCGCGTTGCCGGGGCCGAGGCGCATGCGCGGCGGCAGCGAGCGCGCCTCCGAAAACTCCACCGCACGCGCACTCCACGGGACTCTCTCGATCGTCGGCTATTCGGTCGAGACGGTCTGATCCGTAATATCCGCTCCGGGTCGGATGGCGCGGAAATGCGCGGCGGGATCGTCGAGAAGCGAACGCACGTAATCGGCGGCGTCGGGCTGGTCGCCCGCGCGTAGGGCGTCGGCATACGCCTCGATCAGCTCGCGCAGTGCGGGAAGGTCCTCGTCGCGCGGCGCGCGCATGTGCACTTTCGCGCCCTTCGCGAAGCGATCGCGAAGGGCGATGTCATCGAGCCCGCGCGCGGGATCATGGCGCAGGAAGACGACCCCGCCGCTCATGCCGGAGCAGATCCATCGCCCGGGATCGCCGAGCACCACGGCCGTGCCGCCGGTCATGTATTCGAACGCGAACCCGCGAAGGTCGCCGCCGAACAGGACTTGCGCGCCCGAGAGCCGGATGGCGGCCCGCGCATCGGCGCCACCTTGAACCAGGAAACGACCGCGCTGCGCGCCGTACGCGAAGCATTTGCCAACGGATCCGTCGACGAACCTGCCGGCGGCGTTGCGCGCCTTGAGGATCGTCACCGAGCCGCCGAGCGCTGTCTTCGCGGCGCCGTCCTGCGCGCCGCCGCGCAGCGTCAGCGCGACCCCGTCGGTGGCGTAGGCGGCGAACCCGTTGCCGGCCACGGACCCCTCGCGGTAGCTGGCCGCGACGTCGGCGACGCTCGTGCCCGCGATCCGGAGTCGAGCGAGCTCGCCAGAGGCGTCCGTCGCCACAAAACGATCGGCGGCGCGGAGCGTTCGACCCTCTTCGGCCTCCTCGATCGCCGCGGCAACTCCGGCAACGACCCGAACCTCGCGACGACCCGGCGGCGTCCAGGTGACCGGCTCCAGAAGCTCGCGCAGGTCGACGCGGTCGAGCCCGCGCACCTGCGCGAGAAGATCGGTGCGCCCGACAAGATCCGTCGTCGCGCCGACGCCGAGCTGCGCCGCGATACGCGCGAGCTCTTCACGGAGCGCGGTGAAGAAATGAGAAAGGTTGTCGACGGCGCGCTCGAACTCGCGCGGCTCGAATCTCTTCACGCCCCGGTCGGTCGCCTCGGCGACGGACTCGAGCTGCGTCGCAATACCGACGTGGCAGGTATCGAGCTGGCAGCCACGGCAGATCGTGCAACCGATCGCGACCATCGCGAGGGTGCCGAAGCCGACACGATCGGCGCCGAGGCAAAGCATCTTCGCGACATCGAGCGCGCTCTTCATGCCACCGTCGCACCAGAGCTCGACAACATCACGCAGTCCGGAGGCGACGAGCGCGCGATGCGCCTGCGCGACGCCGATCTCGACAGGGAGGCCGGCGCGACGGAGCGCATGCTGGCGCGCGGCGCCGGTGCCACCGTCGTAGCCCGAGAGCGTGACGATGTCCGCGCCCGCCTTCGCGATGCCGACGGCGATGACGCCGATGTCCGGCACGACCGGCACCTTGACCGAGACGCGCGCGCGAGGATTCACGGTCTTGAGCTCGTGTACGACCTGCGCGAGATCTTCGATCGAGTAGATGTCGTGGTTGTTCGACGGCGAGATGAGGTCGATGCCCGGTTGCGCGTTGCGCGCGAGGGCGACCTTCTTCGAGACTTTGCGCGCGGGCAGGTGACCGCCCTCGCCCGGCTTCGCGCCCTGCCCGATCTTTATCTCGAGGTAATTCGAAGAGTTCGCGAGCAGAGCCGACACGCCGAACCGGCCCGACGCGATCTGCTGGCCACGATTGCGCGGATAGCGGCCGATCAGGTCCGGCAGCTCTCCACCTTCGCCGTTGATGCAGAGGAGGTCCAGCCGCGCCATCGCTTCGGCGTATGCGCGGTACGCCGTCTCGCCCTGCGATCCGAACGACATCGATGAGATGTAGAAGGGCGCGGCGTGCTCGCCGGCCGAGGTGTCGGCCGCACCGTCCGCGTCGTCGAGGGGACGGCTGAAGTCGACGAGATGCCGCAGCGAGACGGGGTGCATGGTCTCGAGCTCGCGCAGCTTTTCGGCGTACGTCCGGTATGGCGTTTCGCCGTTCGCGACCGCGAGCGCCGACTTCCAGGCACGCGGCCAGATCCGGAACGCGGGCTCGAGCCGAGCATCGCGCCGCTCGCGGAGCATCGACGCGCGCGCGAACCCCTCCTCCGCGATTCGATCCCAC
>DATLPP010000090.1:0-5466 GCA_035535615.1 Candidatus Udaeobacter sp. | reverse complement strand
GACGGCCTCCGCAAGGGCGTGGTCATCGACATCGACCGCACCGTCCAGTCGGTCGCGAGCGCCGTCGAGGCGGCCGAGCGCATCTCTGGGCTCAAGGTGCGGTCGGCCTTCGTCGGCATCTCGGGGAGCCACATCGCCTCGCAGAACTCACGCGGTATGGTCGCCGTCTCCGGCTCGTCGCGGCACGACGTGGACCGTGGCGACACGGTTCGCGCCATCGAGGCGGCGCGCGCCGTCTCGATCCCGAACACGCGGGAGATCCTTCACGTGGTCCCGCGCGGCTACGTGGTCGACGGCCAGGAGGGGGTGCGCGACCCCATCGGCATGACCGCTGTCCGCCTCGAGGTCGAGACGCACATCGTGACCGCGTCATCGACGAGCGTTCAGAACCTCACGAAATGCGTCCAGCGTGCGGGCGTCGAGATCGACGAGCTCGTGCTCGCGCCTCTGGCCACCGCCGAGGCCACCCTCGGCGACGAGGACCGAGAGCTGGGCGTGTGCCTGGCGGACATCGGCGGCGACACGACCGACATCGCGATCTTCCAGGACGGCTCGATCTCCCACTGCGCGACGATCCCGATGGGCGGCCGGAGCGTCACGGCGGACCTCGGGATCGTCCTGCGGGTGACCCCGGACGTGGCCGAGAGCGTGAAGTTCCGCTACGGCTCCGCGATGCCGATGGATGTCGACCCCGACGAGGTGCTTCAGGTCACCTCGATCGGAGAGGAGACCTCGCACGGCGTGACGCGGCGCCACATCGCCGAGATCGTGGAGTCGCGAGTGACCGAGATCTTCAAGTTCATCGGCGCCGAGATCGAGGCCGCCGGCGCGACGAATCGCCTTCAGGCGGGCCTGGTGCTCACCGGTGGCGGGTCCCTCCTGGACGGCGCGACGAAGGCCGCTCGGGACCAACTGGGCATGAGCGCTCGCGTGGTGGGGCCGAGAGGTCTCGGCGGGCTCACGGACCAGATCGCGACGCCGCCCTACTCCGCCGCGAGCGGGCTCCTTCTCTGGGGCGCGCACAACTGGCCATCCGACGAGGACCGGGCGAACTCGCGAGCCCTCGAGGGCGTCACGTCACGGATCGGGAAGATCTTCAAAGGACTCATGCCCTAGAAAACTCCTCGAAGGAGCCGCTGACTAAGGACGCTGCTTCTGATGAGGGCAGGCGTGCGTGTGCATTGATGGCGGAGTGCGGGGGTCTTCTGAGCGAGCGGCCCCTGGACGGCGGTTCATCGCGATCCCACGAGGGGCCGAGCGAAGAAGACCCCCGCGCTCCGCGTCAACGCGAAACACGAATCACAAATACCGCTCGCCAAACGTTGAGTTTGCGGACTATAGTCAGCGCGCGAACTGAATAACCATGAGCGCACCGTCTGGGGAGGGGCAGCGGCATGGACATCATGGAGGCTTACCCATGCCCCTCCGAAGCGACATCGAGAACTTCGCGCTCATTAAGGTCGTCGGCGTCGGCGGCGGCGGTTCGAACGCCGTGAATAGGATGATCCGCGCCGAGCTCCTCGGCGTCGAGTTCATCGCAGTGAATACGGACGCTCAAGCGCTCCTTCTTTCCGACGCCCCGCACAAGCTCCGCATCGGCGATAAAGTCACAAAAGGCCTTGGCTCGGGCGCCGACCCGGTCGTCGGACGCAAGGCCGCCGAGGATGACAGCGAGAAGCTCTACGAAGCCCTGAAGGAAGCGGACATGGTGTTCGTGACCGCCGGCATGGGTGGAGGGACCGGCACCGGAGCCGCCCCGATCATCGCCGAGATCGCCAAGGACGTCGGCGCCCTCACCGTCGCCGTCGTCACGAAGCCCTTCAGCTTCGAGGGCGCGAAACGCCGCCTTCTTGCCGAGCAGGGCATCGCCGAGCTCGTCGACAAGGTCGACACGCTCATCACCATCCCGAACGATCGTCTCCTCCAGGTCGTCGAGAAGAAGACGAGCATGGTCGACGCCTTCCGAATCGTCGACGACGTCCTGCGACAGGGCGTCCAGGGCATCAGCGACCTCATCACGGTCCCGGGCCTCATCAACCTCGACTTCGCCGATGTGAAGACGATCATGACGAACGCCGGATCGGCACTCATGGGAATCGGCCATGGCTCGGGTGAGTCGCGCGCCGCGGACGCGGCACGGCAGGCGATCATGTCGCCGCTTCTCGAGCAGAGCATCGACGGCGCGCGCGGCGTCCTGTTCACGATCACGGGCGGCCCCGACCTCACGCTCTTCGAGGTCAACGAGGCCGCGGAGATCATCCACGCGGCCGCCGACCCCGAGGCGAACATCATCTTCGGAGCGGTCATCGACGAGCGTATGGGCGGAGAGGTCAAGATCTCCGTGATCGCGACCGCCTTTGAGGCGGCTCGCGCGGTCCGACGTCTCGAGGGCCCGATGTACAAGCGGCAGGCGCCCTCGGTCGAGCAGCGTGCGACACCCGCGTCAGCCGTCGCGCCCGCTCCTACGGCGCCACATCCGAGAGTCGAAGAATCAAAGAAATACGACGCCAACGATTTGGAGGTTCCGAGCTTCTTGCGTCGGCGCTAACTCAGGGCCGGCTTGTCCGGTCTTGAAAGTAACTGGCACGCACCCTGCACCCCCGCCACTCGAAAAGAGACGGCGGGGGTGCTTTTTTTGCACCTGCGCCGCGATTTCTGAAGGAGGCACAGCGTATGAACCGAGTGGAACGCGTCGAGCGCGCGCCCGCCCGTGATGGCTACGGATGGGACGCGAGCTGGACGGGCTGGCACCTCAGCTGGGGCTCCGTGTTTGTCGGCGCGCTTGCGGGCCTCGTCGCCGCGGTGCTCTTTTCTCTTATCGCCCTCGCGATAGGCGCGCACAAGGCGGTCGACGACCGCATTTTGAAATGGGCCGATCTCGGCCCGGTCACCATCATCTTCAGCGTCCTCGGCGCATTCTTCGCAAGCGTCATCGGCGCGTGGGTCGCGGCGAAGATGTCGGGAGCGCGTCGCGCGGAACCGGCGATCCTCCACGGTGTCGCCGCATGGCTCGTCTCGATGGGCATCGTCCTGCTCTTCGCCGCGCTCTCCGGTGCGAACACCCTCGGCGGCGGATACCTCGGAGGGCTGACGCCTCCGGGAGCGCCTGCTCCGAGCACGACCCCGGTGGACCCGAATACCGCCATCGCCATCCGCAACGCCGCGGTCGGCAGCATCCTCGGGATGCTCATTGGCCTGATGGGCGCCGTCGTCGGTGGTTGGTTCGCGTCAGGCGAGCCGATGAACGTCAACCACTACCGATCGCGTCCGACCGGCTTCGGCAGGACGTCTGTCGCGTCTGACCGAACCACACGGATGTAAAGGAGGACCCGAAGATGATCTTGATCTTGCTCTGGCTCCTCGGCGCACCGCTCCTTTTGATCATCCTTCTGTTCCTGCTCGGCATCGGGCACTAGGACCAAGAACGTGTGACGCCCCCAACGCACGTGAGGGGGTGTGGGGGCCAGCCCCCACGTTGGAATGGCGGCTGGCCCTCACCGGCCCACGTTCAATCAGTACTAGATTTGGTGGCACCCGGTCCCATATCTTGTGTCTGTGAAGTGCCCCGGGTGCGGCAACCTCGACACCCGCGTCATCGACTCGCGCGAGGCGGAGGACGGCGATTCGATCCGTCGCCGCCGTGTCTGCGACCGGTGCGAGGAGCGCTTCACCACCTTTGAACGGAGCGAGTCCGCCCGCATCCAGGTCCTGAAGCGCGACGGCAGCCGCCAGGAGTTCGACCGCCGCAAGCTCGCCAGCGCCATCGGCAAGGCCGCGTCGAAAGGCTTGGCCGCCGACGAGATCGACCGCCTCATAGATGAGCTCGAGTCGAGCGTCCGGCAGAGCGGCGCGTCCGAGATCCCGTCCGGGCGGATCGGCGAGATGGTGCTCGAGCGTCTTGCCGAGCGCGACCCCCTCTCGTACCTCCGCTTCAAGATCGTCTACTCGCGCATCGAGGACCTCGACGCGCTCTACGACGAGCTCGCGTCCCTCGTGCGCATTCGCCAGGAGGCCCGCGATCGGCGCGTCGCGGAACAGATCGTGCTGCCCATCGGCGCCGAGCCCGTAATCGCCGGCCAAGCGCGCCGTCGCCGCCGCTAGGGGAGATCTCCGCGCGGTCCTCTGGGATCTCGACGGGACGCTGACCGACAGCGTCCGCCTCGTGGTCGAAACCATGAACTCGGTCATCGCCGCACACGACGGTCCTCTGCTTCCGTACGAAAGGGTCGGCGAGCTCATCGGCCTTCCGCTCGATGCCATGTTCCGGCTCGCGTGGCCGGACATCGGCGCGGACGATGTGGAGCGCTACCGCGTGGAATACCGCACGCGATACGACGCGGTCGCGATCCCCGCGACCCGGCTGTATCGGGGCGCGCGGACGACGCTGCGCGATTTCCACCGCGCTGGGCTGCTCCAGGCGACGGTCACGGGTAAGCGCGCCGCGGACTGCGAGCGGATCCTGCGCGGGCTCGGCATCAAGAAGGACATCGACGTCTACCTCGGTGGCGATTCGGTCCCGCGCCCGAAGCCCGCACCTGACCTGGCTCAGTACGCGATGAGCCGTCTCGGAGTCTCCTCTGCGGAATGCGTGGTGATCGGCGACAGCGCCGCTGATCTCGCGATGGGCAAGGCCGCGGGGGCGCACACCATCCAGGTGCTCTGGGGCTACTCGGGTTCGCCGCTGCCGGACGCCGACCACAGCGTGCGCACGTGGCGCGAGCTACGCGATGCCGTGCTCGCGCTGGGCGCGCCGAAGCCCGGCATACTCGGTCGTCGTGGTCCTCTCCGATCGTGATATCCGCGCGGCGATCGACGCAGGCCGCATCGGGATCGATCCCTTCGATCCCAAGTGCGTCCAGCCGGCGTCGATCGACATCCGCCTCGACTACCGCTTCCGCGTGTTTCGTTCGAGCCGCCACGGGTTCATCGATCTCGCTCAGCCACTCGACGACATCACGGAGCTCGTCGAGATCCTCGCGAAGACGCCATTCATCCTCCACCCCGGCGAGTTCGTCCTCGGCTCCACGCGCGAGCGCATCCGGCTGCCCGACGACATGGTGTCCCGGGTGGAGGGAAAGAGCTCGCTCGGCCGGCTTGGCCTGCTCATCCACAGCACCGCCGGATTCATCGACCCGGCGTGGGACGGTCACATCACGCTCGAGCTCTCGAACGTGAACACGATCCCGATCACGCTCTATGCCGGGATGCGCATCGGCCAGCTGTCGTTCTTCCCGCTCTCGAGCCCCGCGGAGCATCCCTACGGCTCGCCCGAGCTCGGCTCTTCCTACCAGGGGCAGACCGGGCCGACGCCGTCGCGCTACCGGCTCGACGTGTAGCGGCCGTGTGCACGACCTGTCTCCTGATCATCTTCGTCGAGGCATTCATCAACGTGCTCGCCGGTGCGCTGACGCTCGCGATCTTCGTGCGTGTCATCCTCTCGTGGATCCCGAACGCGCGCCTGCCGCT
>DATLPP010000089.1:0-10497 GCA_035535615.1 Candidatus Udaeobacter sp. | reverse complement strand
TCGAACTTGTATGCGGGGATGCGGTACGTGACCGTGAGCAGCGCGCCGGTGTAATAGGTGGTCGCGATCCCGTACGACGCGTACGCGCCGCCGTCGAGCCAGCTCTGGTAGTGCACCGCGGTGATCTCGCCGTCCTTTTTGACGCCGGTGCGGATGCGCATCTTCACCGGGTGCCGGCCGCGGTGCGCGTAGAAGACCTCTTCGCGGTCGAGGGTGATCTTCACCGGACGGCGCGTGCGGATCGAAAGTAGCGCGGCAGCGAACTCGTGGCCGAACGGATCGCTCTTGCCGCCGAACGCCCCGCCATTTGGTGTCGCGATCACACGGATGCGCGAGCGCGGCAGCCCAAGCACCTTCTCGAGCTCGCGGTGGAGGTAGTGGGGGACCTGCGTCGCGGTCCAGAGGGTGAGCTTGTCGTCCGCGCCGAAGGACGCGACCGCGCTGTGCGACTCGATCGGCGCGTGCGTGTTGCCCTCGAAGAAGAACCAGTCGTCGCGGACGTGGTCCGCCGACGCGAAGCCGCCGTCGAGATCGCCGAACGAGAGGTGGACCTCTTTGAACACGTTGGCGCGCTTGGCCTCGTCGTGGATCTTGACGTCCTCGCGCTCGAGGGCTTCCTCGATCGTGAAGATCGGCTCGAGGTCCTCGTACTCGACGTCGATGAGCGAGAGCGCGTCGAACGCGGTGTCCTCGTCGAGCGCGGCGACCGCCGCTACGGGCTCGCCGACGTAGCGGACGCGATCAACCGCGAGCGCCGTCTCGTCCTGCGTCGACGGCATGATCCCCATCTTCTCGGGCATGTCCGCCCCCGTGACGACCGCGACGACGCCCGGGTGAGCGCGCGCGCGCGAGACGTCCACGCGCCGGATGCGCGCGTGCGGGCGAGTCGAACGCAGAACGCGCCCATAGAGCATCCGCGGCAGGAAGAGGTCGTCGGCGTACCGCGCCTGGCCGGTGAGGTGCGCCCACGAGTTGACCTTCGGCAACCGGCGGCCGATCACGGAAAACTCAGACATGCTGCGCCGCCTTCTCGATTGCTTCATATATGGCTGTGTAGCCGGTGCAGCGGCAGAGGTTGCCGCTGATCGCGTGCGCGATCTGATCACGTGTCGGTCGAGCCGTCGCGTCGAGCAGCGCTTTCGCGGTCATGAGCATCCCGGGCGTGCAGTAACCGCACTGCGCGGCGCCCTCTTCCGCGAACGCGATCTGGAGCGGGTGCAATGACTCGCCTGTCGCGAGGCCCTCGACCGTCGTCACGTCGCTCTCGCCGACGAGCGCGGGGAGGGTGAGACACGCGAGCACCGGAACGCCGTCGACGAGGACGGTGCACGCGCCGCATTCGCCGAGCTCGCAGCCGTGCTTCGTGCCGGTGAGCCCAAGCTCCTCGCGAAGCACCTCGAGCAAGGTGTGATGGGGATCCGCTGCGATGGTGTGCGGCTCGCCGTTCACGCGCAGGGTCAGGAGCTGCTTGCTCACGCTGCCTCCGCGCCGATCCGCTGCGAGAGCGCGCGTGCCGCGGACAGGCAGCGGTCGCCGATGCGCCGCAACGTGCGGAGATCGACGCGCTCTTTGAAGCCCACGACCATCACGACCGCGATCCGCCGGCCGCGCGCGTCCACGATCGGCGCGGCGGCCGCGCGCACACCGGCGAAGAGCTCCTGGTCGTCGTACCCGATCTCTTCCCGACCGCCGAGGATCTTGCCGTGGGCACCCTTATCCATCGGGAGCCTGCGCCCAAGCGGTGCGGTCATATGCAGGTCGGTCGCGGGCTCGGCACGGCCCGCGATCTCGAGAGTGCCGTCGACGACGATCCCAAGAATGGCGGTCTCTCCGAAGCTCTCCATCAGCGAGACGAGATAGGGCTGCGCGAGCGCGCGCAGGTCCGGGGCCGACGCATCGGCGAGCGAGCGGAGCTCGGGACCGAGACGAAAGCGCGTGTCCGGGTCACGCACCACGAGACCGAAGTGGGCGAGGGTGAGGAGGACATCGCGGAGCGTTCCCTTCGAGACGTTCAGGTCGCGGGCCAGCTCGCTGATTCCCATCGGCCGTCCGCCGTCCGCCAGGGCTCGCAGAACGCGCGCGGCCTTATCGACGGCCGGGACCGGGCGCAGATTCACCGTACTGTCTGCCATACGCGTACGGCGGATGGTACATCGCGCGGCCTCCCTACGGGCGCTGGGTGCTCGGAATCCCGCCCAATAGAGCGCGCATCGTGGCGACCTCCAACGCGAGCGCGGCTCGGCCCTTTCGCGTAGCTGTGATCCATGTTCGCGTGCGCTTCTCTTCGATCCCTTTCGTGATTTGGATGTGTCCGGCCTCTTCCAGGACCGCCAGGTGCTGCGACAGGTTTCCCGCCGTTACCTCGAGGATCTCTTTCAGATAGCCGAAGTCGGCCCGGCGGGACTCGGAAAGGACGGCCAGGATCCCGAGCCGAACGCGCTGGTGAATGGTGTCGTCGAGGACGGAGCTTGGGTGGGTCACAGGATCTCCTTCCGCCCTACTCGCCAGCTGAACCCGACCGCGAGGAGCGTGATGCCATAGAGGCCGAACAACAGGGCCTTGCTCTGTTGCGAGCTGAGATCGAATCCGATGATGGCGACCGTGACCGCGAGGAGCGCGAACGAGATCGCGCCGACCATCCAGCTGCGCTCGATCCACGCGAGAACGAAATACCCAGCGGCCGCGATGAAGGCGGGACCGAAGCGAGCGACTCCGGGAATCTGAAAAGCGAATCCGATTTTCCCGGCGGCATACGACAGGATGAGAAGTCCCACCGTGATGGCGACATACGCGAGCGGACTGCTGTCGATCCCGCTCGACCGATTGCGCCGGTAGGAATAGAGCGCGATCGCGCCGGCGCCGAGAGGGCCCGCGAACACCCAGAAGAGCGCGGTGGGCGACGTAGCGGCGTCGGTGAGCGAGAGGCTGACGACAGAAAGGCTTGCGAGCAGCACCAACGCGACCCACGGACGCCCCAGGTCATCTCGTGCCCGCTTTCTTGCGTACTCCGAAAACGCGAGGCTTTCGCGGACTTCGTCGGCGTTCATTCCGGACACCTCCAGGTTGCAGATGTGACCGGGTTTGTATCACAAACCTATCTGAGTTGCAAAGCCGCAGCGCTCGCGCCGGTAGACTCGGCCGTCGATGATTGGGCTCGAGACGTTCGAAACCTGGAGTGCCGCGGAGCGGCGTGACGCGCAATGGAAGCGGCTCGCGGAAAAGCTGCCCGAGCTTCGCCGGGACAATCCCTTCTATCGCGCGAAACTGTCTGATCGCGCGAGCCACCTCGGCGACCTTCCGTTCACAACGAAGGCCGAGCTCACCGAGGATCAGGGGGCGCATCCACCGTTCGGCACGAATCTCACGTACCCCATCGAGCGCTACGTGCGCCTCCATCAGACGAGCGGAACAACCGGTAGACCCCTGCGGTTCCTGGACACCGCCGAGTCCTGGGAGTGGTGGCGCGAATGCTGGGATCCCATTTATCGCGCCGCCGGCGTGACCGCGAGCGATCGCATCTTCTTCGCGTTCTCGTTCGGGCCCTTCGTCGGTTTCTGGTCTGCGTTCGCGGGCGCCGAGCGCCTCGGCGCGCTCTGCCTGACCGGCGGTGCGATGACGACGATCGAGCGCGTCGCTGCGATCGTCGCGACCGAGGCGACGGTCGTGATGTGCACGCCGACGTACGCGCTGCGACTCGCGGAGGCGGCTCGGGAAGAAGGCATCGATCTCGCGCGGTCGGCACTGCGCGTATCCATACACGCCGGAGAGCCCGGCGCCTCGATCCCGGCCACGCGGGAGCGGATCGAGAAGGAGCTCGGGGTTGAATCTTTCGATCACACCGGCGCGACCGAAGTCGGTCCGCACGGGTTCTCGTGCTCCGCGCGCGACGGCGTCCACATCAACGAATCGGAGTTCATCGTCGAGGTGATCGGCACGGACGGCGAGGTCAGGGACGAAGGGGATGGGGAGCTCGTTCTCACGAACCTCGGTCGTTGGTGCATGCCGGTTATCCGTTACCGCACAGGCGATCGCGTCCGAGCGGTGCGCGGAGTTTGTTCGTGCGGGCGCACACTCGTAAAGCTCGCCGGCGGGATCGCCGGCCGCGTGGACGACATGGTCACGGTCCGCGGCGTGAACGTGTTCCCGAGCGCGATCGAGGCAATCGTTCGCCGCTTCGACGAGGTCGGTGAGTACCGCGTCGAGCTGGCGCGGGTCCGCGAGATGGACGAGCTCCGGTGCATCGTCGAGGCGCCGGCCGACGTCGCGGAGCGTGTCGGAGGTGCGATCCATCGCGAGCTCGGAATTCGCTGCCTCGTCGAATCGGTCGCGCCCGGAACCCTTCCTCGCTTCGAGATGAAGGCCAAGCGCTTCAACAAGACCAACGTCTAGTGGCGCAAGCGTTTCTTCTCGGCGTCGCGGCGGGATACGCCATCGCGATCCCGTTTGGACCGATCGCGCTCCTGATCGTGCGCACCGGCGTGCGGCAAGGGCTCCGGGCTGCGGCCGCCGCTGGCGCGGGGGCGGCGACGGCCGACCTCGTCTTCGCGACGATCGCCATGCTGTTCGGCGCGGCGGCAGCGGCGCTGCTCGCGCCGATTCTCCCGGCAGCCCGTCTTGTTGCAGGCGCCGCGCTCGTCGTCATCGCAGTGCGCGGTCTGCTCGCCCCGCCACAGGCCATCGAACGCGAATCCGGCGGGACCCGTACGGGCAACACGTATCTCTTATTCCTCGGCCTCACGATGCTCAATCCGCCGACCGTCATCTACTTCGTCTCGCTCGCGGTCGCGCTGCCGGGGGTGTCCGCCGACTTCGCGAGCCGCGCCGCGTTCGTGGTCGGGGCGGTGCTCGCGTCGCTGTCGTGGCAAGAGGTGCTCGCGCTCGTTGGAGCGATGCTCCATGGGCGCCTCACGCCCCGGCTCCAGCGCATCACGGCAGTCGTGAGCTCGTTGATCATCCTCGCGCTCGCGGCGCGGGTGGCATTCGGCTAGCGGAGGATCTTCGCTCCGAGTGTCTTCTCGAGCTCGCGCAATGCGTCGCGGTGCGCCTCTTCGTCGAACGAGGTCACGCCGCTCTCTACGACCTCGACGGTGTAGCCGAGATTGCGCGCGTCCGCCGCGGTGTACAGCACGCAGATGTTGGTGCAGTCGCCGACCAAACGAAGAGTGTCCACCGCGCGCTCGCGGAGCGTGATGTCGAGGTCGGTGCCGAAGAAGCCCGAGTAGCGGCGCTTGGGGATCACGACGTCGTCCTTCGCCGGCGCGAGCTCCGGCACGATCTCGGCGCCTTTCGTGCCGGCCAGGGCATGCGGCGGGAACATCTGGAACTCGGCATCGCCGGGGAGGTGGTTGTCGGTGAGGTACACGACTGGTTCGGCCGCGGCGCGTGAGCGCGCGATCTCGTGCTGGATCACCGGAACGATTCGCGCCATCGAGGGACCGCAGTAGAGCGCGCCACCCTCGTGGACGAAGTCTTCGATCATGTCGACGATGACCAGCGCGCGTTTCATCTAGTGGGGCTTGATGCGGCGAGCGCGTCTACATCACGAGCGCGAAAGAAGATCCCGCCGAGGCCACTGACGCGCGAAGGTCTAGTGAGAGCAGGCCTTGGCGGTGCCGGACTGGTCCGCGGTCTTGAAGGACTGGCCGCAGCCGCAGCTCGAGACCGCGTTGGGGTTACGGAGAGCGAAGCCGCCGCCCATGAGGGCGTCGACGAAATCGATTTCTGAGCCTTTGAGGTACATGGCGCTCATCGGGTCGACGACGACGCGAACGCCGTCCTGCTCGATGATGGCGTCATCCTCTTCGGTGCCGTCGGCGAATGTCATCCCGTACGAGAACCCCGAGCATCCACCGGGTGTGACGTACACGCGAAGCGCGAGGTCTTGCCGGTCTTGCTTCGAGAGGACCTCACGTAGCTTGTCCGTCGCTTTTGGTGTCAGTGAAACGAGTGGGGTCGAGACAACGATTGGGGTCTCGGTCGTCATCGGGCTCTGCTCGATCGCCAAGTCAGCACCTCCGTCGCGTTGGATAAATAGTAGCCCACGAAAAGTGTGGAAAACGGGGAATTTTCGCGCGCATAGACTCGATTTTGTGGGGATTTCGTTGCATCACGCGCAAGTGTTCTATCCGCCTGGCGAGGAAGCCCGGGCTCGGAAGTTCTACGGAGACACGCTCGGACTCGAGGAACTCGACCGGCCGGTGACGCTTCGCGACCGCGCCGGCATCTGGTATTCGGCACCTCCCGGCCACGTCCATCTCTCGGCGGACCCCGATCTTGGCCTTCACCCGCGGCGGCATTTCGCGCTGCGCGTCGACGATCTGGATGCCACGGTCATGAAACTCCGCACTGCCGGTGCGCGCTTCGAGGACGCCGATCCGATCCCCGGCTGGCGGCGCACGTACGTGATGGATCCGTTCGGGAACAAGATCGAGCTGGACGAAATCCCGGAGTGACCTTCCGCTTCTCTCCGCGACCCAACCGCGCGGCCGAGATCGGATGGCGACCGTGGGGCGAGAAAGCATTCCAGGAAGCGCAGATCGCTGACAAGCCGGTGCTCCTTGCGATCAGCGCCGTCTGGTGCCACTGGTGCCACGTGATGGACGAAACGAGCTACAGCGATGCCGAGGTGATTCGCCTCGTCAACGAGCGCTACGTGCCGATCCGCGTCGACAACGACGAGCGTCCCGACGTGAACCGTCGCTACAACATGGGCGGATGGCCGTCGACCGTGTTCCTCACGCCGGACGGCGAGATCGTCCACGGCGGAACCTACGTGCCGCCCGACGCCATGCGGTCGTATCTCGGGTCCGTTGCCGACCTCTGGTCGACGCAGCGATCCGAGCTCGCGCAGCGCGTCGCCGAGCTGCGCGAGAAGGAGAACGAGGCGCGGGCGCCGAAGTCAGGCGACCTCAGCCTGCAGATCGTCGACCAGGTCGGTTCGCTGGTGCGCGGGCAGTACGACCCGCAGTTCGGAGGCTTCGGCCGCGAGCCCAAGTTCCCGCAGCCCAAGCTCCTGCATTTCCTTCTCGACGAGCATCGCCGCTTCGGCTACCCCGAGATCGCGACGATGCTGCACCGCACGCTCGGCGCGATGGCGGGCGGCGGCATGTACGACCACGTCGAGGGCGGCTTCTTCCGCTACTCGACGACACGTCAGTGGGAGATCCCGCACTACGAGAAGATGCTCGAAGATAACGCCGAGCTCCTTTCGATCTACGCCGAGGCCCACCGCTCCTTCCCGACTGCTGGATACGACCGCGTGGTCCGCGACGTCATCCGCTGGATGGATGCGGTGCTGTGGCAGCCGGACAAGAGTCTCTGGGCAGGTTCCCAGGACGCGGACGAGCACTACTACACGCTGGACTCAGCTCCGGAGCGCGCGAAGCACGACGCCCCATTCGTCGATCGCACCGCCTATACCGGATGGAATGCGCTCGCCGCGTCCGCCTACTGGGCGGCCTGGAGCGCCACCGGCGACGATGCGTTCGAGACCCGCGCGCACGATGCGATGGGCTCGATCGCTCGCGGCCTCTGGGACACGCAGGCGAAATCGCTCCACCACTTCGACGCTGCCGAGGGCACGAAGGTCGTGGACCTCCTTGGAGACGTCGCGGCCGATCTCGCGGCAAGCCTCGACGCGTACGAGACCGGCATTCACCCGGGCGCGCTCGGTGGCGCGAAGCGGATGACGATGACACTCCGCGACCGCCTCGAAGATCGCGACGCGGGGGGATTCTTCGATGCGCCCGAAAAGTCCGGAGAGCCGGGTCGACTCTCGCGGCGCGAGCGGCCGATCGAGGAGAACGCCCTTGCTGCCGATGGGCTCCTTCGTCTGGCTGCGCTCTCGGGCGAGGATGAGTGGCGCGAGCTCGCGCTGCGAGCGCTTCGCGGCTTCGTCGGCGAGTACCGGCAGTGGGGGCAGTTCGCGGCAAGCTACGCCAACGCGGTCGCGCGGGCGCTTGCCGAGCCCCTGGTCGTAACGGTCGTCGGTCCTGCTGACGACCCGCTCGCCTCCGGGCTATGGCGGCGTGCGCGCGCAACGACCGATCCCGCATGTTCGCTTCATCGGCTTGTTCCTGGGCGCGCGGACGATCGCGGTGCTGAGCGGGACCCCGAAATGCTCACGCGCCTCGGATTTCCGGCCGATCGCATCGCGGCGTACGTCTGCATCGGCACGGTGTGCTCGGCCCCCATCGCGGACGAGGCTTCGCTTGAGCGTGCGCTCGACGAGGCGAGCAGGAGACACACGCACCCCGATTAGGCAAGGATCTCTGGTCGCGGCCTTTCCCGACCACGAGGCCGCTGTCGCGGCGGCAACCGCGCGCGAGGCCGCGGGTTCGTTCAGCGCCGCAGACGCCATCGGGGGTGCCGTTCTCGCCGCCGTCACCGCGGTGATCTTCGTCGTCGCAGGTGGGGACGTGATGCGACAGAACCTCGTTGCGATCGTGCTCGGAGCGCCCGCGCTCATCTTCGCGTTCGCCGTCATAGGCGCACTCGCCGGGCGCGCGCGGCTGTTCCTCGAGGAGCGCGGGGCGCTGCGATTCCGTCGCGAGGCGACCGGGGAAGCGATCTAGAGAGCCGCGACTCCCCGCGCGTACACGCCCTTCGGCGAGCGCAGCACGCCAAGGTCCTTCAGCGGATCGCCCTCTAGGAAGAGCAGGTCGGCCCAGCAGCCCGCCCCGATGTGTCCTGCCTTGTCGAGGCCCATGACCTCGGCGGCGCGACTCGTGGCCGCGACGAGTGCCTCCTCCGTCGATAGGCCGCACTCGGTGAGAAGCTGGGGCTCCATCGCGAAGCGGTCGTGACGTGTGAACGGTGCACCCGCGTCGGTGCCGGTCGCGATCCGAACGCCGGCCTTGTGGGCCATGCGGACGCCTTCGCGATGCCGCTCGGAGACCGCGCGCGTGCGCTCGAGAACGACGGGGTCCAGCGCGTCGGCGTGCTCGAGGAGCGAGTGCACAACGAGAAGCGTCGGCACGATCGCGACGTCCCGCTCCTTGATGAGGCGCACGGTCTTCTCATCCAGGAGGGTCGCGTGCTCGATCGAATCGATCCCCGCCTCCGCCGCGACGCGCATTCCACCCGAGCCGTGCGCGTGGGTCGTGATGCGGAGTCCGGCGTTGTGCGCCTCAGCGACGGCGGCCGCGGTCTCTTCCGGCGTGTACTGCGACACCTCGGGCGGCGCGCCGTCGCCGAGGATGCCGCCGGTCGAGAAGAGCTTTATGACCCTGGCCCCGGCGGCGACCTGCTCGCGGACCGCCTTGCGCACCTCGTCGGCACCGTCCGCGATGCGGCCGACCTCGAAACCGTGTCCTCCGGTGGTTGTAATGCCTCGGCCGGAGGCCACAACGCGTGGGCCCTCGAGAAGACCTTTCTCTACCGCGCGGCCGAGCTCGATGACCATCGTGCCGTTCGCGCTGAGGTCACGCACCGTGGTGACGCCCGCTCGCAGAGCGGCGCGCGCATTGCGAAAGGCCTTGAGCGTCGCGAGCGCGTCCGACTGTCGAACCTCGGCGCCGAAGCTCGCCTCGCCGTCGAGGGTCAGATGGCAGTGGCAGTTGATCATGCCCGGCATCACGAACGGGCCGGGCGAGGGAATGACCTCGGAGCGCTCGCCCTGCGGCGTCTTCGGGATCGCGCTTCGCTGACCGACCCACACGACCTCGCCGCCATCGATGACGATGGCCGCGTTCGTCATCGTTCGCGCGCCGTCGAAGAGGCCGTCGACCTCGAAGACTCGCCGCACCTTGCCGGGCAGTATCGTCCGCCGATGCCCAACGCGCTCATCGACCGTCTACGCGCGCGCGGCTTCGTGCCTCCGGACTACGACGGAGGCGGACTCGTCAACGTCGCAGCAACGGTGCTCGACGTCCTCGGTGTGCGCGACGAGACCGACCCGCCGCCGCTGCGCGCACTCGAACCGTCGCTTCGTGAGGGCGTGCGGCAGGTCGTCGTCGTGCTCGCCGACGGGCTGGGCCTGGCGCAGCTTCGGGCACTCCGTGCGGCGGGCGATATGCCGTTCGTGGCGTCGATCCTCGAGCGTGCCGAGCGGCATGAGCGGGCGCAGCTCATCGAGGCGACGACGATCTTTCCGTCGACGACCGCCGCGGCGATCACGACGCTGAACACGGCGCGAACCCCGCAGGAGCACGGAAATCTCGCGTACTTCGTCTGGCTCGAAGAGTTCGCGCAGGTGACGCAGATGCTGCGCTGGGGGCCAGCTGTGAATCGGCGCGGATCGTATTTCGATGACCACCGTCTCGATCCGCGTGAGTACGTGAAGGTGCCGAGCGTTCATGCACGACTGCGGCAGCGCGGCGGCCAGTCGTGGGTGATCGAGCCCGAGATCTTCCGCGCCGAGGCGATGACCCGCATGCACGCGGCGGAGGCTGGATATGCCGGCTACTACCTGCCGTCCTCGATGAGCGTGCGGCTGAGGGATCTTCTCGAGCAGCGCCCGTGGAAAAACGCGCCCGCGTACGTCTACGCCTACTGGGC
>DATLPP010000088.1:0-13251 GCA_035535615.1 Candidatus Udaeobacter sp. | reverse complement strand
GTTGCGCTCGATGTCGACGGCGAGGGCTTTCAATGGCGAGATGTAAAGGACTCGGGTCGCGGCCTTCTTCGGGACCGGCGAGAACATGAGGTGGTCGATAGCCGCGAGGAACGCAGCGAGCGTTTTCCCTGAACCGGTCGGCGCGAGTACGAGGACGCTCTCGCCGAGCGCGATGGCGGGCCAGGCAAGCTCCTGCGCCCGCGTCGGCGTTTGGAATGTGGTCTCGAACCACGCACGCGTCGCCGGGTTGAACGTCGCGAGCGGATCACTCCCCACGAGGCACGATGCTACGAGCGCGTCTCCCGTCCCGCACCGTTATCAGGACAACAAAAGGGGCCCGCCACAGCGGACCCCTTTTGCTTGATGGCTAGCCCTGGCGCGTCATGGGCACGCGGCGCATTGATGCGCTTGGTGGTTCCCGTTCTGGAGCGTGCCCTGCGCGTCGAGGACGACAGTCATGCCGACGGTGATGGTGATGTGCGCGAAGTCCTGCCTGCCGGGTTCGCCAGCATCAGTGAACTTCCACTTCGCTGTCGCGCCGGGGGCACCGTTGTAGGTGCCGGTTCCTGTGCCGTCATACGTATCGAAACCGGCGACCGGCTTTCCCTCGTCGATCGTCGGGTCATCCGTGCACAGGGCTGTGGCTAGGGACGTCAGGTGGAACTTGTTCCCATTGCCCCAATTCACTTCGAGGCTGTTGGGTGTGCTCATCGATGCGCACTTCAGCTGGAATCCATGGGTGACACGGCCGTAGACGGGGTCTTGGATGCTGCCGCCGCCGGTCATACGACCCATGAGCCCGGTCCCAGGCCCGCCGCCGCCAAAGGCGCACTGGCCCAGCGGGATCTCCCACGCATTGATGATGTTGTCGTAGGCGTCCTTGGACCAGATCGCTCCCTTCATATTTGACACCGCGAAGGTGATGTCGTCGCACTCGAGATCCTCGAGACGCGCTCCGAAGGTGGCGAAGAGGGTCGAGCTCGAGAAGTCCTTTTGGACCTCGTATATCTGAGAGCAACCGTCATTAGCCAGGTAGAGCAGCTGCCCGCCCACGGCGATACCTGAGTTTCCGCAGCTGCCGCCGAGCAGCCCGCTGTTGTCGAAATGAGCGATTCCCGTTCCCACAAGGGTGTAGTGATCTGTTTCGAAGGAAGCATCCCCACTCGCCCAAATCGTCATGTCCGATCCATCGAAGGCCAGGCCGTCGAAGCACCCGCTGCCACCAATTTGGCCGTCAGGGAACACGACCGTTGACGTATCGAATACCGGAGTGAACGTGGTCATTAGAGGCCAGTTGATCGTGCCGACAACGCCGAAGCTGCTGCAGGCCCAAAGCGGACCGGCAGGACCCTGGAATGCCAGAGCACCGAGAGAGCTCGCGCCAATGATCGGGTGCACCGCCCCATGCACAAGCCCCACAGGTTGTGGCACCTGCGAGCCATCCGTTGTGCTGACCACCGTGACCGTGTTGTCCTGGTAACACGAGATCAGGAGGTTCGCGCCGTCGAAAGCGATGCCGACGCCCACGTGCCCGAATGGCGGGCTGGGATCGGCGCAGCCTGTGCCTGAGGAATCTGCATTGAACGAGCGCAGCTGGTCTCCGTTTGCGGCCTGTGCCGGCGAGCCGTAATGGAACGCGATGAGGCTGAGCGCTGCCAGGAACGCTAGAGGTCGTGTGAACCACGACCGTTTATGTGTAGTCACTTCTGTCTCCTTGCCGAATATCGGCACGCTGCTCGGTAGTAGCGTCCCAGCCGCTCCGCTCCTCACCTGCTGACGATCTCGATGTCCTGCCCGCACCACCTCCCGAAAGACAAACCGCTCGATTGCTTCTCCGATAGGCGCGATAGCGCCCGCCTGACGTGCGGGCGCCTGAGCATTCAGGGCCTTGGACGCCCTTCCAGGCAACGGGCGCGCGCCGGAAATCAAGGTTGGGAAACTTCCCTAAGGGAAGTGCTTGAAAGGGTCGGGTAGCTTCAGTAGGGTTTGCCCCGCTGTGCGTGGGGGGGGCCCATCCATGGGGGGCACGATCCTGATCGTCGACGACGACCTCGTCATTCGGGCCGCGATCCGCACGATCCTTACTGACGCTGGATATCCGACGCTCGAGGCTGAGTCCGGGGCCGAGGCGCTGCGATCCGCGCGACTCGAGCCCCCCGCGCTCGTGCTGCTCGACGTAAATCTTCCAGGCATTTGTGGATACGAGGTCTGCCGGCTCATGCGGGACGAGTTCGGCGACCAGTTCCCGATCGTGTTCGTGTCGGGGGCCCGGACGGAATCATTCGACCGCGTAGCGGGTCTCCTACTCGGAGCAAACGACTACATCTCGAAACCCTTTAGGGAGGACGAGCTACTCGCGCGCATTCAGAGTCTCCTCGGCCGGCGCCACCAAGTGGCAGCACGTACGGTCGCATCCCGCTTGACGGCTCGCGAGCTCCAGGTCTTGCGGCTACTCAGCAACGGACTCGGACCCGATGACATCGCGCGCCTGATGGTCATAAGCCCAAAGACCGTGGGCGCCCACGTCGAGCACATCTATATGAAGCTCGGGGTTCAGACGCGCGCGCAGGCGGTGGCCGTGGCCTATCGCGGAGAACTGTTCGATGGCGCGGTCGCGCCGGTCCCGGAGCCCAGCGCCACCGCACGCTGACAGGCGCGCGCGAGATGGAGATCGGTCTCGGCGTCGACAGCCGGTTCGCGCTGAGCGACGACGATCAGCGCGCACTGGCGCGAGAGGCCGCGACACTCAGCTACACGAGCCTCTGGACGCCAATCGGCAATACGCGAGAACCGTTCGATGTCTGCGCGATCTGGACCGATGCGAGCGGCCTCGCGACCGGCATCGCGGTCGCACCGCTTTCGGCATGGTCTGTCGATGACCTCGCGTCCGCATCAAGACAGACCGCTGAGCGCGGCCAGGGAAAGTTCACGCTCGGCATCGGCGCGGGGCGGACGAGCGACGCGCCGATCCGCGTCATGCGCGAGGCGATCGAAGCACTGCGCAATCGCATCCCCGCCATCCGCGTCTATCTCGGCGCGCTCGGACCGCAGATGCTGCGTCTCGCGGGCCAGCGGTACGACGGCGCCGCGCTCAACTGGTGCAGCACTGAGCAGGTGCGATGGAGCCGTGAACGCGTAGCGGCCGGCGCGCGCGCGGCGCGACGCGATCCCGCCGAGGTGAAGATCCACGAGTACGTGCGCGTGTGCATCGATCCAGACGAGGACGCCGCGCGGCTCGCGTTCGCGAAGATGGTGATGGCGTACGCGCTCGCGCGGCCAGGGACAGACAAGACAAAGGGGTACCGGGGCCACTTTGCACGGATGGGTTTCGACGAGACGCTGACGGAGCTCGAGACTCGACGGGACAACGGTGCGACCGAGGACGAGCTGGCCCGTAGCTTTCCGGACGAGCTTCTTCGCCGAGTCGGCTACTGGGGCAAGCCCGAAGGCGCGCGGGAGGCCTTTCTCCGGCTCGCGGACGGACTCGATATCGCTGTAGTTCGCCTCGTACCGGCTCGGCGCAACGATCTCGCGGCGGCGCGGCTCGCCTTTCGGGCGTGCGCCCCGAAGCTCTAGCGGACCTGTTCCGCGAGCAGCATGAGATCGCGCAGCAACATGGATCGCGACGAGACCTCGTACGTCATACCGTTCTCGGTCCATCGGACGGCGCTCAAGGACGTAGCTTCGACCGAATAGTTCGCGGCGTACGTCCCATGGACCGAGAGCGCATCGGCTGGCGCGTTCGCGGGAGGCACGAGGGCCGGGGTGCCGGGGAGCATCGCGACGATGACGATCGCGTTAGAGCCCCGGATGCGGAACGAACGCACTGTCGGCGCGGGCCGCGCCGGCCCGTAGATGCCATCGACGCGTTGCGGAAGGACCTCGACCGCGAGGTCGGAGGGAAGCACGAGATCGAGGGTCATCGGCGGCTTCTGACTGGCGAAGGCCTGTTCCAGTATCGACGGACCGGTCACGACGAAATGGGGCGCCGCGGCGTGAGGGATCGCGGCGATCATCAGCAATACGGCGGCTGCGACGGCCGCTGACGCGATCGACAGCATGGGCCCGAGCCGGGGCGAGATCGCCGCCCTGCGCGCCGTGGCGCCCTCGAGATCGAGGATCACGCCGACATTCTCCGCCGAGCCCTAGAACTCGGCGATGGCACCTTCGGCGGTCGCGTACGCCCATACATCGAGCTCCGGCGCCTCGAGGCCCTGCAGCGTCAGGAGCGTGCCGATCTGCGAGCGGTGGTCGCTTCCGTGGTGCGAGAACTGAGCGAGCGGCACCCAGAGCTCCAGGTCCATCTTGCGCCGCTCGTCGTGGATTTTCTGATCGAAGTCGACCTCCTTCGACTTGAAGAGCTGCTCGACCGCCTCGCGGACGCGGTCGAGACGCGATGCGATCTCGTCGAGCGGTGCGGTGAGCTCGATGAACGGCTGCGGGATCACCCCGTACGTGTTGAGGTAGCCCTCGTTCGCGCGGACGATGTGTGCGAACGTCTTCTGGATCGAGCCGTACATTCCCGGGCCGGTGAACTCGAGTTGCTCCTTCGTGAGCGACCGGCACCGCTCGAGCAGCTTCCCCGTCGCCCACACATCGTGTCGCATCTGACGAAGCATCGGAGGCGTTTTCATGTCAGGCGCATCCTCGCAATCTTCTCCTCAAGCTCGGCGTTGAGCGCATCGAGCTCCTGCTGTGCGGCCGCGAGGTCTTCCTTCGCGTGTGCGACGTCTTCGCGTTGCTGCATTGCCCGCGCGGCCCCGCGCGCCGTTGTCGTGCCGCGGCCGATCGTCGAATAGCTGAGCTTCTTGCGGCCGAATATGGCCGTCAGGATCGTCGCTCCCGCCGAGACCGCTGTCTGCAACCCCGCGTTCTTCATCTGACCCTCCTCCCGCTCGACGATCTGAGTCGCGTGACGTGCCTTCTCTTCGGCGCGGTGGATCTTGGGGGCGTACTGCGCACGGAGTGCTTCGATCGCCTGGTCGCGCTTTTCGCGTGTCTCCTGATCCCCGTCCGCGCGCGCCGTTCGCGTCTCGGTGGCGGCGGGCGTCGCCTGCGGTCGCCGGTCGTTCATCAGGACTTTGATCTGATCGCGCGTGAGCGGACCGCGCAGGTAGGACATGGCCCATCGCGACTCGAGGACCACGGGCCCGTCCTCGTGCACGTCGTTCATGAGGAAGACCCGATTGGTGAGCCCCGCGAGAAGCTCTTCCATCGACTTGCGATCGAAGGTCGCGCTCTGCGCGGCGGCGGCGCCTTCGAGCCCATCGAGAACGCGCTGCTTATCGCGGTCGGTCTGGAGTCTTCCGAGAAACCACGTGCCGGTGTTGGCGAGGCCTTTGTAATCGAGGTCCACCGGGTTCTGCGTCGCGAGCACCACGCCGAGGCCGAACGCCCGCGCTTGCTTCAACAGGTTGAGCATGGGTCGCTTCGATGGCGGTTCGGCCACCGGCGGAAAGAATCCGAAGATTTCGTCCATGTAGAGGATGGCGCGCAGGCTCGTGGTGCCGCTCTGTGTCCGGACCCAGCCATAGATCTCGTTCAGGAGGATCGCCACGAAGAACATGCGCTCGGCATCCGATAAATGCGCGACCGAGAAGATCGAGACGCGCGGCTTCCCCGCCGCCGAGCGCAGGAATGCCCCGATGTCGAGTGCCTCGCCTTCCAGCCACCCCGCGAATCCCGGCGCCGCGATCAGTCCGTTGATTCGCAGGGCCAGATCGTCGCGTTCCTTCGCCGGGTAGAACTTCTCGACGTCCAGCGCGCCGATCCGCCCCATCGGCGGCTTCTGCACCTGGTTGACGAGACCCTCAAGGTCGAGATCCTGTCCGTCCGTCCAAGCGTTCGTGAAGAGCGTGGAGAGGAGGATGTGTTCGCGGCTCTTGACCGGATCCGCCGCGATCCCGACGAGCGCGAGGAGGCTCGTCGCGGTCGTCGCGACGCGCTCGCGGAAGAGCTCCGCATCTTCGCGCAGCGCGGGGGGCGGTGCGGCGAAGGAGCGAACGATCGAGACCGGGATGCCGGAGTTCGAGCCGGGGGTGTAAATCGCAAAGTCAGCCGCCGCCTTGAGACGACGGATGCGTTCGCCATCCTCGCCCCAGGACGTGAGGCCGTTGCGCCAGAGGTCGGCCTGCTGCGTCGCGTACTCGTCCGCTGAGACGCCCTTTCGAGCCGCGTCGTCCTCGTTGATCCACGGGCGGAAGTCCTCGGGTCGAAGGTCGGGGAAGGTGAGGAGCAGATTCGTGAGGTCGCCTTTTGGATCGATGGCGATCGCGGGGACGCCATCGATCGCTGCCTCCTCGATGAGGTCGATGCAGAGACCAGTCTTGCCACTGCCGGTCATTCCTACGACGATCGCGTGGGTGACGAGATCCTTCGAGTCGTAGAGAAGGAGGTTCTTGTCGGCCGAGCTCTTCTTCTCGAGGTCGTACTCGCGACCGAGATAGAACTGGCCGAGCTTCTCGTAGTCAGCGGGCTGCATCGGAGCCATCTCCTATTCCTCCGTCGTCGAGATCTTCATTGCGCGGCCGTACGCCCACGCACTCAGGGCCGGCGGCTCGATACCGTTCGCGCCAAGGATGGTCGTTGCCTGCGTGCGGTGCTCGTTGCCGTGGTGCACGACTTGCGCGAGCACGACACCGGCAGTCGAGCGCCGGGGCTCGTTGGTGACAATGACCCGAGCCGGGTCTTCGCTGCCCGCGACCACCAGGACTCGCGCGCCGGTGGCGGCTGAAATTTTCGCGAGCTCCTCAAGTGAATGCGGTGCGTCGGTCCGCCGGATGCGCCGGCCGAGCATCTCTCCGGTGAGGAGCTGGGCGTACCACTGCTCGGCGCCGACCAGGTGCTGCAGCGTCTCGTAAAGCGTCCCGTATGTGCCCGTCGCATTCACATCGAGCTTCGCCGGATCGAGCGTTCGACAGAATTCGATGAGGGCGCCCGTCGCCCAGGTGTTGTGGCGAACGATATGTTCCAGTGGTGTCGAGCTCATCGCTCGGCTTCTGTGACCTCGCGGCTAGCGCCAAGATCCATCGCGTACGGCCAGACCTGCAGGTCGGGCCCGTCGAGTCCGTGCGCGCCGAGAACCGTCCCGATCTGCGCGCGGTGGTCGCTCCCGTGGTGGACGAACTGCGTGAGCGGGGCCCACGCGTTCATCTCGAAGCGCGGCTCGCCGGAACCGCGTAATGGGGTATCGGCGATGAGCCGATCAGCGTCGAGGTCGCCGCTCGCGAACAACCGCTCGACACCTTCCTTCACGTGCGCCAGATGCAACGCGAGCTCGTCCAGCGTCGCCGCCTCGGCGGCGGCTTGGCGGAACGGCGGCTCATGAAAGAGCGCGCCGAGCAGGCGTACGAGGTACCCCTCATCGGAAGCGATGATGTGTCCGAGCGTACGTCGGATAGTTCCGTAGGTTCCAGGGATGGTGAGCTCGAGCTGCTGCGGAGTGAGCCCGCGACAATACGCGATCAGCCGCTCCGTGGCCCACACGTCGTGGCGCATCTGCCGAAGCATCGCTGGTGTATTCATCGCTATGTCTGCAAGATCGGGCTGCCGCGCTTGATGAATTTGCCGCGGCCCTTTCGGCCCGTGAACTTGTCCTTTTCGATGATGACCTCGCCGCGCGAGAGCACGACCGCGGCCTTGCCTTTAACCCTCCGGCCCTCGTACGGGTTGTAGTCGACGCGCATGTGATGGGTCTTCGCGGAGATCGTCGACGTCGTTCGCGGATCCCACACCACGATGTCGGCGTCGCTGCCGACCGCGATCGTCCCCTTCCTCGGGAACATGCCCATGATCTTTGCCGGTGTCGTCGAGGTGACCTCCACCCAGCGATTCAGCGTGATCCGTTTCTGCACGACTCCGCCGTCGTAGAGCAGGACCATGCGCGTCTCGACGCCAGGCGCTCCGTTCGGGATCTTCGAGAAGTCGCCGATGCCCAGCTGCTTTTGTCTCGGCTGCCCCATGTAACCCTCGTTCATACAGAACGGACAGTGGTCCGTGGACACGACCTGCAGGTCGTTGCGCGCCAGCCCCTTCCAGAGCTCGTCCTGATGCCAGCGCTCGCGAAGCGGTGGACTCATCACGTACTTCGCGCCATCGAAGCCGGGCTCGTCGTAGTTGTCGATCGAGAGGAAGAGGTACTGCGGACATGTCTCCGCGTACGCCGGCAGCCCGCGGTCGCGGAAAAGCCGGACCTGCTCGAGCGCCTGCGAGGAGGACAAGTGAACGATGTAGAGCGGGATGCCGCCGGCCATCTCGGCGAGACGAAAGGCGCGATTCGTCGCCTCGCCCTCCGCCTCGGGCGGCCGCGTGAGCGCGTGCCACTTCGGTTCGGTGTGCTTCGCGGCGAGCGCACGCTTCACCAGAACATCGATCACCCCACCGTTCTCCGCGTGCATGCAGATGAGCCCGCCGTTCTCGGCGGTTCGCGATATCGCTTTGAAGATTGAACCGTCGTCGACCTGGAAAACGCCTGGATACGCCATGAACAGCTTGAAGGACGAGATGCCCTCTTTGACCATGACGTCCATCTCTTTGAGCACTTTGTCCGTCACGTCGCGAACGATCACGTGCAGGCCGTAGTCGATCGCGGCCTTGCCGCGGGCCTTCTTGAGCCACGCGTCGCGCGCGGTCTCGAGCGGCTCGCCCATTCCCTGCACCGCGAAGTCGACGATCGAGGTGGTGCCGCCGAACGCCGCGGCGACGGTACCCGTGTAGAAGTCGTCCGACGCGAATGTCCCACCGAAGGGAAGCTCCATGTGGGTATGCACGTCGATGCCACCCGGGATCACGTATTTGCCTGTCGCGTCGATGCGTTTCGCGCCCGCCGCCTTGAGGTCCTTCCCGATCATCGCGACCTTCTCGTCCTCGACGAGCACGTCGGCCTTGTACATGTCGGCGGCGGTCACGATCGTCCCGTTGGTGATGAGCGTCTTCCCCACGTCGCACTCCCCTCGTTGGCGCGCGGATGCTAGCCGAACGTATCAGGCGCGATAGTCGGGAGGGCGAGCGGCGTTAGGCTCACCCGATGCGAACTCCAAACGGGTACACGATCGAGCCTGCCGATCTGCAGACCGCGACCGACGCCGAGGTTGTGGAGATCGCGCAGTTTCGACAGGAGCTCGCCGTCGAGGAGAGACCGGAGGACCCGCCCACGCCCTTGAAGGTCATCGAGCAGTGGCTTCGCGCGAGGCCACCCGGCCAGTGGCGCGCGATCTTTGTGGCGCGAGACAGTGGCGGAGCCCTCGCCGGCTACAGCGTCGCAGCGCGAAATCTCAAGGACACTGAGAACGCCCACATCCGTTGGTCCGAGATCGCCGTCAAACCACGGCATCGGCGGGCTGGCCTTGGTCGCGCGCTCTTCGCGCGCGTCCTGGGATCGTTCGAGGGACAGGGCGACGAGATCACGGTGATCTCGGAGACCAAGGACCGCATGCCTTCCGGAGAGGCCTTCGCCACCGCGATCGGCGCGAAACCGGGGCTTCCCATGAAGCTGAACCAGCTCGACCTTCGCACGGTCGATCGGAAAAGGATCGCGCAGTGGGCGCGGGCGACTCCGAAGGGATACCGGCTCGAGCGCATCGACGGCACGGTGCCCGAGCAGTTCGTGAAGGCCTTCATCGAAGCCTCCGAGGGCATCAACGACATGCCCCGCGGCGACATTGCGTTCAACGACTGGAAGCTCACGGAGGCGCAGATCCGACAGCGCGAGAGCTTCTTCAAGCAGGCCGGGATGACGTGGTGGCTGCTCCTCGCGATCGACGATCGGACCGGCGAGGGCGTGGGGTTCACTGAGGTCGAGTTCAATCCCCTGGATCCGCACGTCATCCAGCAGGAGGGCACTGCGGTCGTCGCGACGCATCGTGGCCACGGCATCGGCCTGTGGCTCAAGGCAGTGATGCTCGAGCGCATCCTTGCGGAGCGTTCCGACTCGCGTTTCATCAGGACCGGAAACGCCAACGTGAACAAGCAGATGCTGGCCATCAACGAGAAGCTCGGCTTTACCTACGCATGGCAGACAACGCTCTGGCAGGTCTCGGTCGCCGACGCACGCACGGCCCTCGCGGGAGCCGAAACTCCCGCGAGAGCCTGAATCCCTAGCGCTTTTCCTCGCCGTCGCGACGAGCCGCGAGGCGGCCCATGAGCTCCGCGAGGTCAACGCCCAAAAGTGACTTCGCGATCGCGGTGCCCTCGGCGGCGGTCCGCACGACGGTCTCGGTCAGCTTCGACGCGCCAGCCGAGTCGATGACCGTGAGGTTGTCGATGTTGCCGAGTGGCGCCGCCGCTTCACGCACGATCGGCGGTACGAGCGGGAGGGTCTGAAGGAGGATCGCCGCTTCGTCGAACTTGCGGTAGGCCTCGGCCAGAAGCTCCTTCGATCTCGCCTCAGCTTGACCGCGCGACAGGATCGCCGCTCCTTCTGCCGCGCCGCTGATCTCGGTGACCTGCGCGGCTGCGCGACCACGCGCGACACTCGCCGCGCCCTCTGCCTCGCCCGTTAGCTGCACCTGCTGCGCGTGGGCTTCGGCCGCGAGGATCGTGGCCTGCCGAAGGCCCTCGGCCTTCACGATCGCGGCGCGGCGTTCGGCCTCGGCCGGCTTGACTGTGGTGCCGAGCAGCTCCTTTTCGCGCCTCACCGCGTCGAGCTCGGCGAGCTCGGTCTGCTCCTTTATGACGTCTTTTGTCGCGGTCGCCTGCGCGAGCGGACCCGATTGATCGGCCTCGGCCTGGGCCTTCGCGGTCACCTTGTGTGCCTCGGCCCGCGCGATCTCGCGGTCACGCTCCGCCTGGATGATGATCCGCTGAGCCTCGTTCTCCTTGACCGCCGCTTCCTGCGACGCGCTCGCCTTCGCTATGCGCGCATCGCGTTGCACGCTCGCGAGGTTCTTCTCGCCGAGCTGCTCGATGTAGCCCTTGGTGTCCCGGATGCTCGTGATCGTGAGCGCGTCGATGTGGATGCCGCTCGCTTCGAGGTCGCCGCGCGCGGCCTCTGAGACCGCCTGCTGGAACCGATCGCGGTCGGTGATGAGCTCCTCGATCGTGAGCGTTCCCGCGATCGAACGAAGCGAACCTTCGAGGACCTTCTTGACCATCGTCTCGATCTGGCTGTCGGGCTCCCCGATGAATCGCTCGGCGGCGGCCCGGAGCCGCTCCGGCTCCCGGGCGATCTTGAACATCGCCTGACCCGTGATGAGCACGCCGACTCCCTGCTTCGTCACCGCGGCGTTCTCGTGGGCGAGTCCGATCTCGACCTGACGCGCGGTGAGCTGAAGCCGTCCGACCTTATTGACGAGTGGCCACGTGAACGTGCCAGCACCGACGACGACCTTTACGCCTTGATCGTGGATGCTCACGAGGTCGCCCTTCTCATCGCGGACCTTGCTTCCGCGTGCGCCCGAGATGACGAGCGCCTCGTTCGCGCCCGCGACCCGATACCGCTGCGCCGCGAACAGTGCGACGAGGACGATTACGGCAAGTGTCGCGAGAACGAGATCGGTGACGGTGAGTGTCATTTCAAATCCCTTCTTTCTCTGCGAGACCGCGGGCGCGGTCTATGGCGGAGGAAGGGAGCGGACGGTCACGGCCATGCCATGGACGCCAAGTATTTCGACCTCGCGGCCGCGAGCGATCGGCGCCTTTGCCGTCGCCGGCAGCGTCTGCACGGCGCCGTCGTACGTGAGCACGACCGTGCCGTGCCCGCGGTCGCCGATGCTCACGACGACCCGAGCCTTTCGGCCGACGAGATCGCGCAGGGACGTCGGCTCGCCTCCTTGAGCCCGCCGCAATGCGGCGAAGATCGCGAATGCCACACCGGCGCCGAACGCGCCGAACGCCAGCGCCACCGCCGTCCTGCCGGCGGGGCCAAGACCGAACGCGACGGCGCCAAAGAGACCGCCGATGCCGAACATCGCGAGAAACCCAAGAAGTACGGGCATTCCCGTCGCATCGTCCGTTCGCGTGGCGCGGAGAAAAGGAATACGCACATGCGGAATTCGGATCGGAGAGTGAAGGCGCACGTGCATGCCTCCGCCGATGCTCGAAAGGAGAAGAAGCGCCGTGCCGAGCACGGCAGAGCCGGTGAAGACCAGCTCGAGTGCGTCGGCGCTCATCGGATCGCCAGCTTTCCGGAAGAGCTTCTTCCGCCTTCGATCCTACTGCGCGTCAAGCAGCTGATACGACGAAATGGAAACCCGTTTCCGCGCTGTGGCCGTAACTTCCTAGTTCACACGACCCCGGACATTCCATGCGAGCAGGCCACAGAACACGTAGCCCAGCGCGTTGAACGCGCCGTGCCAGCGCACCATGTCCTCGAGCGCGATCGCCGAGATTCCAAGCGGATTCCCCACCGCGTAAAGCAGGGCGAGCGTCATCGCGACGATGGCGGCAGCGCACGAGAGGGCGAGTAAAACTCTCGGCGGTATGCCGCGAACGCGCCGGAGCACCGCCGCAAGCGCGATGAAGGCGACGGTCGCCGTCCCGGCGGCAAGGATCGCCGCGGCAGGCGCCTCAATGGTCCGGACACCGGCGATCCCAAGCGCCACGAGCGCGGGCCCGACGATCACGAGCGAGGCCCCACCGACGTAGATCGGCCAGAGATGACTTTCGGCGGCCCGCAACTCACGTCCGACGAAGCCCACGAGGATCGGCGAGGCGAACCCGGCGTAGTGGAAGTGGATCGCTGTGAGCAGCGGAACGTGTTCGCCGAAGTCCATGATGGCAATGCCCGAACGCCAAAGCACGAACCACACGCCACCGACCGCGAGATACATGAAACCGACCGCGATGGAGAGCTCCTCGATGCGACGGCGTGCACCGAACGCACGCGTCAGGCCGTGAAGTGCCGACAGAAGAGTGAAGCCGAGCCAGACCATCGCGACGGCGGCGGAGACCATCCCGGAGGGCAGCGCGATCGCGAGGAGTCCCGCGGCCGCGGCGATCGGGTAGCCCGCGATCAGGAGTCGCCCCGTGCTGTCGCCGGGTCCCACGGCACGGAGCGCCAGGGGAATGCAGAACAGGATCGCGAACGCGGGGACGAGCGGAAGAGCCGCCAACACGGTTATCCAAGCACGGCATCGGGGGAAGGCAAGTCGCTCAGCGTGACGAGCGGGCTACGGCGATCCATTCGCGTGCCAGGGTGTGATGCGCGCGCCAGGCGTCCCATACGGATGCGGCCCAGCGGCGCACCGTCCCGGCGTATTCCTCCGGCGCGGCTCCGGCGACGTCGGCGATCGTGATCGTTCCGCGGGCGCGCGG
>DATLPP010000087.1:0-2141 GCA_035535615.1 Candidatus Udaeobacter sp. | reverse complement strand
TGAGCTCGGTTGGACGCGCGAGCACGAATGCGTCCAGCTCAGTAAATGAGCCTTCATCGAGAACAAGATCGATGCGCTCACGAGCGGTGAGCTTCCCTTTGGCGTGTTGTTGGGCGATCCGCTGCTCACCTCCCCCAAGAGAAGCTTTCGCGCGCATTTCGCCCAGCCGGTCCGTCGTCTTCATGCCGCGCAGGATAGGCGGCCAATTGGCGGCCGCGCCGGACCGAAACCCTCTTTACGCGGCGGCGGACCCCCGGCCTTCGGCCGGCTCCCCGTCGGTCGTTTCGCGCCCAGGGGCCCTGCCCCTGGAGGCACTCGGTCAGCCGACCGGCGCCAAACCGGCGCTGGCATGGCACTCGCTCTAAGAATGGGAATGCAAGAAATGCAAGAGAGCGAAATCGCGAGCCAGTTCGTCGCGGGTCTTGATTACCCAATCAGCAAGGACGCGATCGTCGCCGCCGCGCGCGAGGCGTCTCTCGATGGAACTCTCCAAGATGCTCTGAAGAAGCTCCCCGACCGCGAATATTCCGAGCCGGACGAGCTCACACAGGCACTCAACGCGGCGGGCTAGAGCTCGCCGAATCGACGAGGGTCCCCCCTAGTCGGCGTCCTCGTAGATCCCCACACCACAGCTCTTGGGCTGGAAGACGAACAGTCGACGCGTGACCGGATCCCATCCGATCGTGTGGGCGCCCTCCTCAGTCACGATCGTCTCGAGCTCCTGCCGGTTCTGCGTGTCAAATACCGCGACCGTCCCCGGAGAGCCGACGGCGACGTAGACGCGATGAAGATCCCGGTCGTACATCACGACGTCCGGGGCACCGCCGAGGGGGAGGCTCGCTGAAACGGCGCCGGATCTTGGTTCGAGCACGACGAGCTGCCCGGCGTCGGCCGCGCACCAGAGCGACGACTCACCGTGCTCGCCGACGATGGCGAGTCCATGCGGTCCAGCCACCGGGACGGAGATGGAACGAGATATCGCGAGCGAGTCGCAATCGATAACGACGATCAGGGCAGGATCGCTGATGTTCGCGTACGTGCTCCGGGTCGGAGCGTCGAACACCGCCCAGCGCGGCCGGCCTGGTAGCCGGAGCGTCGCGACGACTCTCAGCGCATCGACGGAAACGACTGAGACGGTGCAATTCGTTCCGGCCGGCTCTCCCAGGTTGAAGCTGTAGAGATTTCGCGCGTTCGGGTCGAATGCGAGGCCGTTCGGCCGCGGATCGACCGCAACCTGGCCGACCATCGCCTCATCCGAGGCGCGAAGGATGCTCACCCGCGCCGCGGTGCGGTCCGACGTAAAGAGGAGGTCGTTCGCGCTATCGGCCAGCACTCCTGCCACTCCAGGAAAGCCCGCGATCGATCTGAGATACGCCCCGCTGTTGCAGTCCAACACGTCGAGCCGATCCGCGCCGGTGTGGGCCACGTAGAGCCGGCTGCTGCGTGGGTCGAGGTATGTGTCGGCGTGATCGAAGCCGGCTCTGGCACCGGGGGGCACGGCCGTGAAGCCGACGCGCCGCAACGTCAAGCGGCCTTAGTCACCTTCGTCTGGCAGTACGCGTAGAGCGCATCGAGGATCGGCCGCGACGCTTCGCGCTGCTTCTGATCGTTCGGCTGGTGGACGAGCCGTATCCCCTCCAGGAGCGCCTCGATCCCCACGGACTCTGGCGTGATGGTTTTATCGGCGGTGTCGGCGCCGCGGATAACCTTCGCCATGTAGACCATCGCCGAATCCTTTTCGAGGCCGTACTTCCGCACGAATGCGTCGAAGCTGCACTCGGGTCCGCGATGGCCGAGCTCGACATCCTTCACGTCGTACGGCGTCGCGTTCCGCGTTCGCGCCTCAGCCATCACCTGGTCGGCCGGCACGTAGATGAACTCGGCGTCCTTGTCGACGAATTTCTCGATGAGCCACGGGCACGCGACGCGATCCACGCGCGGATGTTCACGGGTGATCCACTTCATGAGCGCTGATGATGACGGTCCCCGCGCGATCACGCGCGGAGTGCGTAGGTGCTCGGCCACAAGACCGCGCTCCGTGGCGAGCGCGCCGGCAAGGGCGACGGCGCAGAGGCCCGCGCACGCGACCGGGAGAGCCAGCGGGCCGATTGTTACGAGGCTCGCGCCGATGGCCGGTCCGA
>DATLPP010000086.1:0-20127 GCA_035535615.1 Candidatus Udaeobacter sp. | reverse complement strand
GGGACGATCACGTGGCGATTCCTCGGTCTGATCTTCGAGCAGATGGGCGAGACGATCGCGTGGGAACGCTGGGAGGGGACCATCGAGTACACGTTCATGGCGCCGGTCCCGCGCCTCACGCACCTTCTCGGCATGTGCGCTGCCACCCTCGTCCGCGCCTTGGGATTCAGCGTGGCGATCCTCGCGGCGGTGGCGCTCTTCGTGCCCGTCGATCTATCGCACGCGAACGTCGCGTCCGCGCTCGTGCTCCTCGCGACCGGTGCGGTGGCATTCATCGGCCTCGCCATAGGCTCCGCGGTCTTCCCGCTTCTCTGGACCGAGAAGGGCCTGCAGATGGCGTACATCGTTCAGGCCGTCGTCCTCTTGGTCTCGGGCGTCTATTACGAGACCAACATTCTTCCCGGCTGGATGCAGATCCTCTCGTTCATCTCGCCGGCGACCTATGTCATCCGGGGAATGCGCGCCGCGCTGCTCGACGGCGCCGACCTCGCCGCGGTGTGGCCGAACCTCTGGCCGGCGCTCCTCGTCGGTGCGATCTCGATCCCTCTCGGGTTGCGTGTGTTTCTGTGGGCGGAGCGATACGCGAAGCGCACCGGGCGCTTGAAGAGGAGCGGCTAGTGGCGCGCGTCGTAGCGAACGAGCTCGCGTACCGTCCCGCGACCGCTGATGACGCCGCGTTCGCGGCCGACGTCATGACGGCGGTCGCGCCGCACTCGCCATGGGACCCCGTATCCCTTCGATACTGGTGGTTGCAGCCCGACGAGTTCACGAAGTACGCGCGCTTCGTCGCGCTGCAGGCTGAGCGGCCGGTCGGCTTCGGCCAGTTCGATCACGCCCTCTGGGACGTTCAACCTGACCGCTACGCATTCATCTCAGGCGACCTTCTGCCGGCGAACCGTGTGGCGCTTGGCGCGTTGCTGGCGGCGATGGAGGAGCTCGCGACCGCGGACGGCGCGAGGATCCTGCGAACGCGAGCGTATGAAGACGATTCCTTCCGGGTCGAGACGATCCTCGGACGCGGTTATCAGGAGGACCGGCATCACAAGCGCTGGGAGCTGGATCTGGGCGCGAACCGCGAGACGCTCCTCACGATGACGGAGCGATCGCGCGCACGGATGCGCGGCGAAGGGGTCGAGATGCTGACACTCGCGCAGGATTCCGACCCGGACGTCATCAAGAAGGTCTGGCATCTCTCCGAAGAGGCCGGCGATGACGTGCCGACGACCGTGCCACGGACTCCGGAGGCGATGGAGAGCTACGTCCGTTGGTCGCGTGCGCCGGAGATCCATCGGGACCGCTTCTGGATCGCGCGCGCGGGCAACGACGTCGTGGGCATCTCCGTCCTTGGCTACCCGCCGGTCCGCGGGGTCGTCGGGACCGAGTGGACCGCGACGGCGCGCTCGGTCCGCGGTCGAGGGGTCGCACGCGCTCTGAAGTGCGAGACCCTGGCCCAAGCCATCGCCCTCGGCGTCGACCGCGTGCGCACCGGCAACGACGCCGCGAACGCCCCGATTCTTCACATCAACGAGACGATGGGCTATCGGCCGCTACCCGCCGCGATCTATTACCTCCGGTCGGTCTGATTACGTAACCTAGACGCGTGCCGCTCCTTCCCGCTCCGCGGACCGCGCGTGAGGACGTTGTCGATGACGTGCACGGCGCCAAAGTGGTCGACCCGTATCGCTGGCTCGAGGCCGATGCGACCGATCGCGTTCGCGAGTGGACGGACCAGCAGAACGCACGAACGCGCGCCGTCCTCGATCCGCTGCCGCAGCGCGCGGCGTTCGCGCGCCGCCTCCGCGAGCTGCTCTCCGTCGGGCTCCTCTCGACACCGCATCCGATCGGCGGACGCATCTTCCACACGCGTCGGGAGGGGGAGCAGAAGCAGGCCGTCCTGTACGTTCGGGACGCGATCGGCGGTCCGGACCGCGCGCTGATCGACCCGAACGCGCTCGATCGCGACGGCCTCGTCACCCTCGACTGGTACTACCCGTCGGCGGACGCGCGGTTCGTCGCGTACGGGCTTTCGCGCGGCGGCGACGAGATGTCGACGCTGCACGTCGTCGAAACCGCGAGCGGAAAGGATCTTGCGGATCGCATCCCGCATACGCAGCGGAGCACGGTCGCCTGGGTGTCGAGCGACGGCGGTTTCTTCTACACGGTGCATCCCGCGCCGGGCACCGTCGCTCCCGGCGACGAGAACTACTACCGGCGCGTCCGCTATCACCGGCTCGGAGACGACCCGGCGAAGGACGAGCTCGTGTTCGGCGAGGGTCGCCCGAAGGAGGACATCCTCGGCGTCTCGGCATCGGACGACGGACGCTGGATCCTCCTCAGCGCCTTCAAAGGTTGGGCGAGGAGCGATCTCTACCTTCTCGATCGCGACCACCCGGAACGAGGGCTCGCGACCGTGATCGAGGGGAAGGACGCGCTCGCCGAGGGATTCGTGCTCGACGGGCATATCTGGCTTCGCACGAACCTCGATGCGCCGAACTACCGCGTCGTGTCGGTCGCGTGCGGATCGCCCGACGCCTCGCGGTGGGAAACGGTGGTCGCCGAAGGCAAGGACGTGATCGAGGGCTTCGATCGCACGCGCGACCGCATCGTCGTGTTGCGTCTGGTCAAGGCGATCTCGCGACTCGCGACGTACGACCTTCGCGGAAAGGACGAGCGCGAGATCGCGCTGCCGTCGCTCGGCACGGTCGAGATCGTCGACGGCGAGCATGACGGCGACCGCGTGGGATACACGTTCCAATCCTTCACGCAGCCGCCGATCGCGCTCGTGGCCGACGCGCGCAGCGGAACGGCCGAAGAGCTGGTGCGCCTGCGCATGCCGGACCGTCTCGACGTGGCCGGCATCGCCGTCGATCAGATCGCGTACGCATCCCAAGACGGGACCGAGGTCACGATGTTCCTCGTCCATCGGAAGGACGTCCGTCCGACCGGCCAGGTGCCGACCCTGCTCACCGGCTACGGCGGATTCAACATCTCGCGGACTCCGGCCTACTCGGCCGGCGCCGCGGCATGGGTCGAGGCCGGCGGGCTGTTCGCGCTGCCGAACCTCCGTGGTGGTGGTGAGTACGGCGAAAGCTGGCATCGGGCGGGCATGCTCGCCGACAAGCAGAACGTGTTCGACGACTTCCACTCGGCTGCCGAGGCACTGATCGCATCCGGGTGGACCGAGCCAAAACATCTGGCGATCTCTGGCGGATCGAACGGAGGCCTTCTCGTGGGAGCCGCGCTGACGCAGCGACCCGATCTGTTCGCGGTGGTCGTCTGCGCGGTGCCGCTTCTCGACATGCTTCGCTACCAGAATTTCCGGATCGCTCGGTTCTGGATCGCCGAGTACGGCTCCGCCGAGGATCCGGTGCAGGCGAAGTGGCTTCGCAAGTACTCGCCGTATCACAACGTGCGTGCCGGAGTTCGCTATCCGGCGGTGCTCTTCACCACCGCGGAAGGAGACAGCCGGGTCGATCCGATGCACGCTCGAAAGATGGCCGCGTCGCTGCAGGCACAGAGCGAGGACCCCGAGGCAATCGTCCTCCTGCGCGTCGATCGCGATGCCGGCCATGGAATCGGCAAGCCGCTCGACAAGCAAGTGGACGACTTCGCCGATCAGTACGCATTCATCGCTTGGCGGACCGGCCTGAATTTGAACCGACCGGGTATGCTCGGACAGCGGTGAACATCCTCAGATTCCTCCGCGACCAGGCGAAGGAATACAAGTGCAGCGTCTGCGGGGCCAACCACTCCGGCTCCGATATCCGCGTGCTCGGCAAGCTCGAGTCGGCGTGGATCGTCCGTGTCACCTGCGCCAAGTGCCAGACCGCGTTCAAGCTTCTCGTCGTGGTCGACGAGCAGCGCGCGGCCGTGAGCCCGGTGAAGGAAGAGCCAGAGCGGCCGCGCCGGCCTGCGGTCAGCGCCGACGAGGTCATCGATGCGCATGAGTTCCTCGAGAGCTATCAGGGCGACGTACGCACGCTCTTCGCCCGACGTGACAAGGTGAAGACCGAGCCCGACCGCTCCTAATGGCGAAGAACGCGCTCATAACCGGCTGGGGTTTCTATGCGCCTTCACGCGTCATGACCAACGCCGAGCTCGAGCGCATCGTCGACACCTCCGACGAGTGGATCACCAGCCGTACCGGCATCAAGGAGCGCCGCATCGCATCTGATGAGGAGACGAACTCGTTCATGTCCGCGCGCGCCGGCCGCGCCGCCCTCGAGAAGGCCCACCTCCGCGGGCAGGACGTGCAGCTCGTCATCGTCGGGACGTGCTCGCCGGATTACCTTTTCCCGGCGACCGCCTGTCTCGTGCAGACGGAGCTGGGCGCGACGCGAGCGGGTGCCTTCGACGTGGAGGCAGCGTGCACGAGCTTCATCACAGGCCTTGCGATCGCGCGGGGGATGATCGTTTCCGGCGCGGTCCAGAACGCCCTCGTGATCGGAGCGGAGAGGCTGTCACGCCTCCTCAACTGGAAGGACCGGACGACGTGCGTTCTCTTCGGGGACGGCGCCGGCGCCGTCGTGCTCGAGGCCTCGAACGCGTCCGTGGGCATCGAGTCGACCGTCCTGCACGGCGACGGGTCGAAGGGCGAGATGTTGATGGTCCAGGCCGGCGCGTCAAAGCGTCCGGCGTCGGCCGAGACGATCGAGCGCGGACAGCACTTCATCACGATGGCGGGGGGCGAGGTCTTCAAGCTGGCCGTGAAGTCGATGGCCGACGCGGCGGAGGAAGCCATCGCGGAGGCCGGGCTGACGCTCGACGACATCGACATCCTGATCCCGCATCAGGCCAACATCCGGATCATCGACGGCGTCGCGAAGCGCCTGCGGTTCCCGCCCGAGAAAGTGTTCGTCAACATCCAGCGGTACGGGAACACCTCGGCCGCCTCGATCCCGATCGCGCTCTGCGAAGCGGAATCGACCGGAAGATTGCGCAAGGGCGACAAAGTTCTGCTTGTCGCATTCGGCGGAGGCTTCACCTGGGGCGCCTCTGTACTGGAGTGGTTCGGGGCTCACGACGGCGTCCGCCCACTCTCACCACTCGAACGAGCAGGACGCGCCCTAGAGGAAGTCGTCGAAAGAGTTCGCCCGATCTAGCGAGTTCGCTCCCGCGTCGCGGGTCCTGTCCCGGGGTCGGGGTCGCGCGCTCGCCTACCGGTCCGCTCCCCACCACTTGGGATCGCTCACGTCTGACGCGGCCGGTCAGCGGCTCGCGCGCAACCCGCTCCCCCGTGCCACCCGCGACGCACCGACCGTCGCCGCTGCCGCATCCGACTCCCTATCTCTTTTGTATGGAGGTATTGACAGCGGCCTCCAGGGGTGTAACTTCCCGTTCGCGTGGTGAGTAGTGGGGGACGGTGGGGAACCGCCTCCCGGATACGGAAGGGAACCTGGAAGGCTATTTCGCAGGTGAATTCGCCCACTCGCTGGACGAGAAGGGTCGGCTCGCTATCCCGGCCAAGTTCCGCGGCCGCTTCAAAGAAGGAGCGGTCGTGACACGGTGGATAGGCGAATGCCTTGCCATTTTTCCGTCCGATCAATGGTCCGATCTCAACTCCGAGATCGCCAAGCGCCCTCGTACCGACCCCGCTGTCTCGCGTTTCCGCCACTTCGTGCTGGCGGGCGCGCATGAAGCCGACCCGGACGGGCAGGGGCGCGTCGTCATCCCGGCCCACCTACGGGAGTACGCGTCGCTCAAAGACGAGGCCGTCGTCATCGGGAACCTCGACCACCTCGAGGTCTGGGAGCCCGGACGCTGGCGCACCGAGCTCGCGAACGTCCAGACCAAGGTCGAGCCCGATCTCCGGGACCTCGGGATTTGATGATGCGACGCAGAGGGCTCACGAGCCGGTTCTCGTTGCCGAAGTACTCGCCCAGCTTGATCCGCGCGAAGGTGCGCGCTATCTCGATGGAACAGTCGGTGGGGGCGGACACGCCGCCGCCATCCTCGACGCGAGCGCGCCCGACGGAAGGCTCCTCGGAGTCGATCGGGATCCCGCAGCGCTCGTCATCGCCGCGCGCGAGCTCGCGCGCTTTGCCGATCGCGCGGTCCTCCTTCGTGGGAACTTCGCGGTTCTCGACGACCTGGCCGGCGAGCACGGCTTCGCTCCGGTCGATGGCGTTCTCCTCGACCTCGGCCTCTCGTCCATCCAGCTTGCCGATGAAGACCGCGGCTTCAGCTTCCGCTCCACAGGACCTTTGGACATGCGTGCCGATCCGGATCTTCGCGAGACGGCGGCCGACGTCGTGAACACCTGGGCTGAGAAGGACCTTCGACGCGTCTTCGCCGAGTACGGCGAGGAGCCGGAGGCGGCGCGCGTCGCGGGAGCGATCGTCCGTCGCCGCGTCAAAACGCCGTTCGAGGCGGCCGACGATCTCGGCCGTTTCGTCGCCGGTGTGAAGACGCGGAGGCCTCGCGGCATCGACCCCGCGACGCGCGTCTTCCAGGCTCTCCGCATCGCGGTCAATGACGAGCTCGCGAATCTCGAGCACGGACTCGCGGCGGCAATGCGCGTTCTCCGCCCCGGCGGACGGATCGTCGTGATCTCGTTCCAGTCGCTCGAGGATCGGATCGTCAAACAGTTCTTCGCGCGTGAGTCGCGCGACTGCATTTGTCCTCCCCACCTCCCCACCTGCGTCTGCGGGCACCGCGCGGGCTTGCGTGTCGTTACCCGGCGGCCGTTACGTGCGGCCTCGGCGGAGGTAGACCACAACCCGCGCGCCCGCAGCGCAGCTCTTCGCGCCGCCGAGCGCCTGCCTTGACGTTCGCGCAGGCCGTGCGCGCGCCGCAAGCGCGGCGCGTACAGGACCGTCCCCACCGCCAGGCCGTCCCGCACCGTCGTGCAGCGTCGCGTCAGGCGGCCGCCACTCGGGTGCGCGGTGCGAGCTGGGAGATCCGCTCATTCCTGCTCGCCAGCGGTGTCATCGTGGCGTGCTTTCTCCTCGTCCTCCTCTATCTCGCGCAGGCGACGGCGGTCTCGGCCGCGGGCTATGAAGCGCAGCGCCTCTCGGCGCAGCGCGATGAGGTCCGCCGGCAAAACGCGCTCCTCGCCATCGAGAGCGGCCGCCTCGATTCGCCCGCACGTGTCGAAGCGGAAGCGCAGCGCCTCGGGCTCGTTCGCGCGGCGACGATCCGCGTCGTCGGACCGGAGGCCGTCGCGGCGACGCGGTAACGCGCGGCGGGGTTGTCGGCGGGGAGCGGGCACCCTCGAGAGCGGAGGAGTTGAAGGTTGACTGCGACCATCTCGCATACGCGTCTTCGCGTCCTCTTCGCATTCTTCGCCGTCGCATCGCTCCTTCTCTCCGCGCGTCTCGCGTACTGGCAGACCGTGGGGCGCGCGGATCTTCTGAGCCGCGCGACGGACCAGGTCCATAGCGACCTCGTCGTCCCAGCACAGCGCGGCGTGATCCGCGACCGGAACGGGGCGATCCTCGCGACGACCGTCGAGCTCCAATCGCTCTACGCGATCCCCGCGCTCATGACCGATCGCGACGGCACGGACCTGCGACCGGCGGTCGCCGCGTCTCTGGCCCCGATCCTTGGGGAAAAGCCGGAGATCCTGCGCGCCGCGTTCGAGAGCGGCGCGGAATGGTTGTTCGTGCGGCGCCGCCTTCCCGAGGACACCGCGGGGCGGATCACGGCGTTGCACCTGCCCGGGCTCGGCTTCGAGATGGAACCGAAACGGCTCTATCCGAACGGCGCCGTCGGCGCACAGGTCCTCGGCTTCGTGAACGACGATGGGGTCGGCCAGTACGGCGTCGAAGGTCGCTACGCGGCGGAGCTGAGCGGGACACCAGGACGCCTCGTCGTGGCTCGCGATCCCGCGAACCGTGAGCTCGCGCTCGGCCTCCGGACCGCGGTGCCCCCGAGGAACGGCGACGACCTTTCGCTCACGATCGATCTGGCGGTGCAGAACGCGGTCGAGCGCGAGCTCGCCGCGGTGGTCGAGCGCGAGAAAGCCACCGGCGGTGCGATCGTCGTCCTCGATCCGAAGGACGGCGCGGTTCTGGCGATCGCCTCCTCGCCGACCTACGACCCCGCGCATGTGGGGAACGCCGATGCCGAGGCGCTCCGCAATCGCGCCATCTCGTGGACGTACGAGCCCGGATCGACGATGAAGGCCATCACCGTCGCGGCAGCGCTCGACAAGGGCGTGGTCACTCCGAGCACGAGCTATCAGGACGTCGGCTACGCGGTGATCGGTGGACGCAAGCTCTGCAACGCGCAGTGCAAGGTCTACGGGCCAACGACGCTCACGCAGATCCTGGCGCGGTCCCAGAACGCCGGCGCCGTCTTCGTCGCCAGCAAGCTCGGAGCGACGGATCTGAACGCGTACCTGGCGTCGTTCGGCTTCGGCCAGCGCACCGGCATCGACCTCTCCGCCGAGACCGGCGGCATCGTTCGCCCGCTCGCGCAGTGGTACCCGGTCGACCTCGGGACGATCAGCTTCGGTCAGGGCCTCTCGATCACACCGCTCCAGCTCGCGACTGCATATGCGGCCATCGCGAACGGAGGCACCCTCTACCGGCCCTACGTCGTGGCAAGCCGGCGCGCTGCGGATGGGGAGCACCGCACCGCGCCGGTCGCCGTCCGGAGGGTCATCTCGGAGGAGACCTCGGCCACGCTCGTCACGATGCTCACGACGACCGTCGACGCGGGCATCGCGAATGCGGCTTCGCTCAAGGGTTACAGCGTCGCCGGCAAGACCGGCACCGCGCAGATCCCGAGCGACGACGGCAGTTACGTCGACGACGCGTACATCTCGTCGTTCGCCGGTTTCGTCCCGGCCATCGATCCCAAGATGGTGGTCGTGGTCGTCCTGGAGCGGCCGCAGTCCAAGCTCCTCGGCACCGTGCCGGCGATGAACACCTTCAAGGCGATCGCGACGGACGCACTCCGTTACGCCCGCGTTCAGCCGGATCGGCCCTGACGCTCGGTACCATTCGAGCGAACGTGTTCACCCTCGACCAGTTGGTTCGCGCGACGGGTGGACGGGTCATCCACGGCGCTCCGAACGGAGACGAGCGGTTCGTCGGCGGTGCGTTCGACTCGCGCATCGCCGAACCCGGCAGCGTCTTCTTCGCGCTGCGCGACCAGCGTGACGGCCACGAGTTCGTGGCGGACGCGTTCGCGCACGGCGCACGGGCGGCGGTCGTGGAGCACCCCGTCCCGGATCTGCCTGCGGGCGCGCTCGTCGTGGAGGTCGCGAACACACAGCACGCCCTCCGGCGTCTCGCCGAGGCGTTGCGCGACGCGCACCCCATCCCGGCAGTTGGTATCACGGGAAATGTCGGCAAAACCACCACGAAGGAAGCGACGGCCGCGGCGCTCGGGGCTCGCTACCGCGTGCTGCGCACCGTGTCGTCCTTCAACAACGAGATCGGCGTCCCGCTCACATTTCTCGGGATCGAGCCGAGCCACCAGGTCGCGGTGATCGAGATGGGGTTCTACATCCCCGGCGAGATCGCCGATCTCTGCCGCCTCGTGCGTCCCCACGTCGGCATCATCACCCGCATTCCCGACGTCCCGGTCCACTACTCACGCACACCGAGCGTCGACGCGATCGCGATGGGAAAGGCCGAGCTCATCGAGTCGTTGCCCGAGGACGGCGTCGCGCTCCTGAACGCGGATGACCCGCGAGTCCGCGCGCTCGCGCCGCGCACGAAGGCTCGCGTCGTCCTCTTCGGCGAGTCGCCGGACGCCACGCTGCGCGCCACTGACGTGATCGCACAGGGCACCGACGATCTGCGCTTCGTCGCGCAGGACGGCGCGCGCAGCGTGGAGGTGCGGCTTCCGCTGCCGGGGCGGCATCTCGTCGCGTCGGCCCTCGCCGCGCTGGGCGCTGCCAGTGCTCTCGGTGTCCCCTTCGACGAGGCGGCCATCGCGCTATCGGCGATGGACGCGCCGGCGCATCGCATGAACATCCGTCGCACGGCGGAGTTCGTGGTGATCGACGACTCGTACAACGCGAGCCCGGCGGCCGTCATGGCCGCCCTGGCGGTGCTCGGCTCGGTCTCGACTCGTCGCGTCGCTGTGATCGGCGACATGCTCGAGCTCGGCACGCTGTCCGCGGACGCGCACGAGGCTGCGGGCCGCGAGGCCGCGAAGCAGACCGACGTGCTCGTCGGCGTCGGCGAGCTTGCACGAACGATGGTGGGCGCGGCTCGCAAGTCCGGGCTTCGCGACACGTACGAGGTCGCGGACGGCGCCGAAGCCTTGATGCTCATCCGTCGCATCGCGCGGCGGGGCGACACGATACTCGTGAAGGGGTCGCACTCCCTCGCGCTCGACAAGCTCGCCGATGCCCTCGTCCAGACTGCGGCCAAGGCTTGATCCGCTGATGCCCACCGCGATCCTCGCGCTCGGCGTGTTGCTCTCGGCGTTCCTGCTCGGGCTGATCTTCGGCGGGCCGTACATCCGGCTGTTGCGACGCTTCGGTATCGGCCAGAACATCCGGCGCGAGGGACCGACGCGAGACTTCGCTAAGCAGGGCATACCGACGATGGGTGGGGCGCTGTTCATCGTCGTGGTCGCGGCCCTCTGGGCCTTCGTGTGGTTCCTTCTTCCGCAGAACGAGCGCGACAACTACATCCCGCAGACGATCGTTCCCGTCGGCGCGCTCGTCGGTGTCGGCGCGCTCGGCGCGATCGACGACTTCGTCAACGTGAAGTACGGCTTCGGTATTCGCGGCCGCCACAAGCTCGTGTGGCAGACGATCGTCGCGGTCGCCGCAGCGATCTACATCCAGAAGCACTTCGCGGTGAACGGCATCTTTGTTCCGCTCCTCGGTGAATGGGTCGTCGGGGCGGTCATCTTCGGCATCATCGCGGTGATCGCGATCGTCGGGACCTCGAACGGTGTGAACCTGACCGACGGCATGGACGGACTCGCCGGTGGCACGAGCGTCTTCGCATTCCTCGCGTTCGCCTTCATCAGCGCCGCGGTCCACTACGACTGGCTGGAGGTTTTCTGCGCGGCCATGGTTGGGGCGCTCCTCGCGTTCCTCTGGTTCAACGTGCACCCGGCCGAGGTGATCATGGGTGACACCGGGGCGCTGGCGATCGGCGCGACGCTCGCGGCGTGCGCACTGACCACGGGGTTCGTTCTCCTTCTGCCCGTGGCCGGCGTCATCTTCGTCGCCGAGACGCTCTCGGTGATCCTTCAGGTCGGTAGCTTCAAGCTCCGCGGCAAGCGGATCTTCCGCATGGCGCCGCTACACAACCAGTTCGAGTGGCCCGAGGTGAAGGTGACGATCCGTTTCTGGCTGATTGGCGCGCTCGCCGGGATCGTTGCCGCGATCCTCGCGTTCGCGACACCGATCCGATGAGCGTCATCACCTCGACTTGGGTCGAGCGCGATGGGCTCCTCTGGTCGCCGCTCCTCGAGCGTTATCGCGTCCTCGGCGGGTTCACCACCCGCGCGCAGGGGAGCATGGCCGGCTCGGTGTTCCCGCTCGACGAGCAGGAGGCGAACCGCGGAGCCCTCGCGCGCCGCCTCGGATTCGACGCGGTGGCGCGGGTCCGACAGGTCCATGGCAACACCGTCGTGCGCCTCGATGGGGCCGTCGAGACGTGGCCGGAAGCCGATGCGTTGTGGACCGACAAAGCCGGGGTGCTGCTCGGTGTCGCCGCCGCCGACTGCGTGCCGATCCTCATCGTCGATCCCGCATCCGGCCGAATCGGAGCGGCACACGCGGGCTGGCAGGGCACGCGCCTACGCGTCGCGCAGGCGCTCGTCCGCGCGCTCGTGGGCGCGGGTTCGCGCTCGTCGGGGCTCGTCGCGTCCATCGGACCATCGATCGGTCCGTGCTGCTACACGATCGACGAGTCGCGTGCCGACCTCGTCGGGGCGAGCGGCCAGGGAGCCTACCTGCGCCGCGGTCCCGAGGGCCGGGTCGCGTTCGATCTCTGGTCCGCCAACGTGGCGCAGCTTCGCGACCTCGGCGTCGAGTCGATCGAGGTGTCGCGGATCTGCACTCTTTCCGGCGGGCACGACCTGTGGTCGTACCGTGGCCGTGACGCGGAGGGGCGCTACGGCACTCAGCTCGGCTTCATCGGAAGTGGGGGCAGGGGCCCCCGAGACCGTAGGTCCGTATGACGGTGACGTTCGATCCCGAGGTCACAGCGGAAGAGTTCCGCGGACGGCGTGTGACGATCATCGGCCTCGGCAAGGGCCGAACGACCGCGGGCCTCGCGCGCTTCCTCGTCGGCAAGGGCGCGAACGTCACGATCGCGGACCCGAAGCCGCGCGAGGAGCTCGTCGATGGCATCGCGCGCCTCGGCGATGTCGCCGAGCGCGTCAAGCTCATCCTCGGCCCGTCGACCGACGAGACCGCGCTCGCGGAGCCGGACTACGTCTTCGTGATCCCCGGCATTCGGCCGCGTTCGCCGACCATCCTTCGCGCTCTGAATCGCGGCGTCCCGGTCCTCACCGAGATGGCGCTCTTCTTCCGGCTCTGCCGAGCCACGATCGTCGGGATCACCGGGACGAAGGGCAAGACCACGACGACCACCCTCGTCGAGCGCGTCCTCACGCCGGGCTCGCGCCGCGTCGTCGTCGGCGGCAACATCGGGACAGCGGTCATCCAGGAGGTCGACAACCTCCGACCCGAGGACATCGTCGTCCTCGAGCTCTCGAGCTTCCAGCTCGAAACGCTCGGGCACAGCCCGCATGTCGCCGTCGTCACGAACGTCCTCGAGGACCACCTCGACCATCACGGAACCCGCGACGCGTACATCGCCGCGAAGAAGAACATCGTTGCCTGGCAGGGCCCGCGGGACATCGCGGTCCTCAATCTCGACGATCCGTCGACGGTGGCGCTTCACACCGGCGCCGCGTCCGAGGTGCGCGGCTTCTCGCTCTCGATGCGACCGAAGCGCGGCGCCCACCTCGACGCGAACGGCGATCTGATGCTCGTGTCGGGTGACCGCCGGACGGTCCTGTGCAAGGCGAGCGAGCTCCGCGTGCCCGGACGGCACAACGTTGCGAACGCGCTCGCCGCCGCGATCGTCGGCGATGCGTTCGATATTCCGCCCGACGTCATCGGCCGCGTACTGCGCGAGTTCGAGGGCGTGCCGCGACGCCTCGAGACGGTCGCCGAGAAGGACGGGGTGCTCTGGGTCAACGACTCCGCCGCCACGACTCCGGCCGCGACGATGTCGGCTCTCGCGGCGTACGAGCGTCCGGCGGTCGCGATACTCGGGGGTGTCTCGAAGGGCGCCGACTTCAGCGAGCTCGCGCGCGTGCTCGCGCTCCGCGCGCACGGAGCGGTCTTGATCGGCCGCGCTGCGGACGAGATCGCGTCGGCGATCGCGGCGGCCGACAAGAAAGGCGCCATAGAGGTCCGCCGCGCGGCCACCCTCGACGAGGCGGTGGCCGACGCGCGCGAGATGGCCCGGCCCGGCGATGTCGTGCTGCTCTCGCCGGCGTGCGCGTCGTTCGACATGTTCTCGTCCGCCGACGAGCGCGGCGAGAAATTCACGGCCATCGTGAGGTCGTTCACATCATGAAGCTCGGCCTGTCGCGAACCACGACGTACGACCTGCCGCTCGTCGCGATCGTCCTTGTCCTTCTCTTCCTCGGGCTCGCGATGGTCTACAGCGCGAGCGGCATCACGGCCCTCGACGCGAATGACGATCCGAGCACCTTCCTCGCGCAGCAATCGGCGTGGGCCGCGCTCGGTATCGCCGCGATGTTCGTCGCGTCGCGCGTCGACTACCGCGTCCTGCGTTTCGTTGCCGTGCCGCTCCTTCTTCTCGCCCTCCTCCTGCTCGCGGCCGTTCTGATCCCGGGTGTCGGCGTGAGCGCCGGCGGCGCGACGCGCTGGCTTCGCTTCGGCGGCAGCTTCGGACTTCAGCCCGCGGAGCTGGCGAAGCTTGCGCTTATCGTCTACCTCGCCACGTGGCTCGGCGGCAAGCGCAACGAGATCGGCTCGTGGCGGATCACGCTGCCGTTCATCCTTGTCACCGCGGTCGTCGTCGGCCTCGTTGTGGCCGAGCCCGATCTCGGCACCGCGATCGTCGTCGTGGTCGTCGCCCTCGCGGTGTACTTCGCCGCCGGCGCGCGCCTGCGCGAGTTCGCCGCGCTGGGCGGCCTGACCGCGGTGATCGTCCTCGCGCTCGCGGTCGCGCAGCCGTATCGCCTGCAGCGGCTCGTGACCTTCCTCGACCCGTGGTCCGACCCCCAGAAGTTCGGCTTCCAGACGATCCAGATGCTCTACGCCCTCGGTCTCGGCGGGCCGTTCGGTGAGGGCCTCGGGGCGGGGAAGGAAAAGTTCGGGTACCTGCCGCACCCGTACACCGACTCGATCTTCGCGGTGCTCGGCGACGAGCTTGGTCTGGCCGGTGCGCTCGTCATCGTCCTGCTGTTCCTCGCGCTGGCGTTCCGGGGCGTCCGTATCGCGCTCCGGGCCGAGGACTCGACCGGTGCGCTGCTCGCGACCGGCATCACGATCTGGCTCTGCTTCCAGGCCTGGGTGAACATGGCCGTCGTCGCGAGCCTCGTGCCGATGACCGGCATAACCCTGCCATTTATCTCGTACGGCGGGAGCTCGCTCTGTGTTGGCCTCATCGCCGTGGGTATCCTCCTGAACGTTGGCCGAGCCCGAACCACGCAGCGGACGAGCGTGTCGCGTGCTTCTCGTCGGTGGCGGGACGGGCGGACACGTGAGCCCGCTCCTCGCGGTCGCGGAAGCGCTCCGCGAAACCGATCCCGACACGACGTTCCTCTTCATCGGTGGTCGTCGCGGCCACGAGGCTGAGCTCGTGTCCGGCTCCGGGATCCCGTTCCACGCGACCGTGATGCCATCCCTGCGCGATCCGGACTCGCGCTTCTCTCTCGTCACGCGCGCGGCGCTGATGCCCATCGCAAGCGTCGACGCGTTCGTCCAGATCCTGAAGTTCAAACCCGACGTCTGCTGCACGACCGGCGGGGTCGCGTCCTTGCCGGCGGCGCTCGCCGCGCGCGTCGCGCGCGTGCCCGTCTACATCTGGGAGGGCAACGCCATCCCCGGCCGCGTGAATCGGCTGCTCGCCGGATGGTCGCAGCGGATCGGCGCGACCTTCGAGGCGTCGCTGCGCGTGCTTCCGCGCGGGCGCACGTTCGTCGACGGCAATCCGATCCGGCGCTCGCTCCTCACGTGGACGCGTGAGTCGGGGCGCGCGAAGCTCGGGATACCGGCCGAGGGTCCGGTCGTCTTCGTGACCGGAGGCAGTCAGGGCTCGGCCGCGATCAACCACGTCGTCTCGGGTGCGATAGGTCGCCTTCTCCGCCGCGCGACCGTGATCCATCACACCGGCACCGCGCATTTCGCGCAGGTCTCGGCCAAGCGCGAGACGCTTCCGGCAGATCTGCGTGAGCGCTATCAGGTGTACGGCTTCCTCCACGAGGAGATGGGCGCCGCGCTCGCATCTGCGGACCTCGTCATCGGACGCGCGAGCTCCTCCTCGATCGCGGAGCCGCTCGCGTTCGGGGTTCCACTCATCCTCGTACCGTTCGCGGCCTCGGCCGAGGCGCATCAGGCGGCGAACGCCCAGGACATCGCGGAGCGCGGCGCGGCCATCGTCATTCGCGAGAGCCAGCTCGATGCGGATCGCCTCGTCGCGCAGGTCACCGGCTTGCTGGACGATCCGGCGCGTCTCGCGCGCATGGCGAAGGCCGCGCGCGCCGCCGGCCGGCCCGACGCGGCGACGGCCATCGCGGGCGAGCTGCGCAAGCTCGGCGGATGTGCATGAGGAAGTTCCACATCGTTGGGATCGGCGGTATGGGGATGTCCGCCGTCGCGCGCCTCTTCATGGCGCGTGGCGACACGGTGAGCGGGTCAGACAGGGGCACGTGGCCTCTGGCGGCGGCCCTCGCTGCGGACGGCGCCACCGTCGCGAATGCCTTCGCCGCGAAGAACATCGCGGGCGCCGACGTCGTCGTTCGGTCGAGCGCGTACGGCGATAGCAACCCCGAGATCGCGGCGGCGCGTGCGGCGGGGATCCCGGTCTGGAAACGCGAGGACGCCTGGCGCGAGCTCGCGCGTGGCAAGCGCGTCGTCGCGGTCGCGGGGACGCACGGGAAGAGCACGACAACCGCCCTCGCGTGGACGGCGCTGCGCGCCGGCGGGCTCGACCCGTCGCTCATCTGCGGGGCCGTGCTCCGTGATCTCGGTACGAACGCGCATGCGGGCCGCGGCGACGTCCTCGTCATCGAGGCCGACGAGTACGATCGCGCGTTCCTCTCGCTCGAGCCCGAGATCGCGATCGTGACGAACGTCGAGCACGATCACATCGACGTTTTTCCGGCGTATGACGACGTGAAGCAGGCCTTTGCGCGTTTCGCCTCGGGGATCGTGCAAGGCGGGTGGCTCGTGGCGTGCGCCGACGATCCCGGCGCGGCCACGCTTGCGCGCGGCGAACTCGCCGGGCGTCAGGTCGTGACCTACGGAACAGCTCCCGAGGCGGGCTACCGCGTGGTCGAGCTGGTGCAACGTGCGGACGGCATGTCGTTCGATCTTGCCGGACCGTTCCCGGCGCCCATACCGGTGTCACTGCGTCTCGCCGGCACGCACAACGCGCGGAACGCCGCTGGCGTGCTGGCCGCCGCGGATGCCCTCGGGATTCCAGCGGCCGCGGCGGCGAAGTCGTTCGCGACGTTCAACGGCACGGAGCGGAGGCTCGAGGAGCTTGGCTCGGCCGGAGGGATCACCGTCGTCGACGACTACGCGCACCACCCCACCGAGATCCGCGCCTCGATCGAGGCGGTGCGCGCGCGCACGACCGGCCGCGTGATCGTGCTGTTCCAACCTCACACCCCGAGCCGCCTCCGCGCGTTCTTCGACGACTTCGCTGCCGCTCTCGGCACCGCCGACGATCGCGTCGTCGCCGAGACGTTCGCATCGGCGCGCGAGGCGGCCGACAGCCAGGCCGGCGCGAAGGCGCTTGCCTCGCGCGCAGGCGGCGCCTATGTCGCCGATGCGGAGGCCGCCGCGCGCGTCCTGGCCGAGCGCGCACGCCCGGGCGACCTCGTCCTCGTGCTCGGCGCCGGCGACATACGGCCGGCCGGGGTCCGCCTGCTGGAGCTCCTTCGCGAGCGCGCCAGGGTATGACGATGGCGACGTTCGGCGTGCGCGACCAGCCGCTCGCCCCGTACACCTCGCTGCGGATCGGCGGGCCCGCCGATTTCTTCCTCCGGGTCGCGAGCCAGAAGGATCTCGTCGGGGCGATCCAGGTCGCGCGCGAGAACGAGCTTCCGGTGTTCGTCCTCGGCGGCGGCACGAACCTGCTCGTCGCCGACCGCGGCGTCCGCGGGGTCGTGCTGCAGAACGCGTGGCGCGATTCGAGCGTCGACGGCGAGATCGTCACGGCCACGTCGGGGACCGAGCTCGCGCACGTCGCGGCCGTGGCGGCGCGCGCCGGCATCGAGGGCCTCGAGTGGATGGCGACCGTTCCGGGCACGGTCGGCGGCGCCGTGCACGGCAACGCCGGCGCCTTCGGCAGCGAAACGGCCGACGTCATCGTCGACGCGGAGCTCGTCGATATGAACGGCGACACCTGGACCGCGAAGGTCGACGAGCTCGGCTACTCGTACCGCACGAGCTCGCTCCAGGGCACACCGATCGTCTGCGTGCGCGCCCGATTCCGCGGAAAGGGCGGCGATCGCGCGAACGCTGTGAAGCGGATCAAGGAGATGGCGAACGAGCGCATCAAGAAGCAGCCGCTCGCGCAGCCGAACACCGGATCGATCTTCCGCAACCCGCCGGGCGACTTCGCCGGCCGGCTCGTCGAGGCCGCCGGCCTCAAAGGGCGCGCGATCGGCGGCGCGATGGTCAGCCCCAAGCACGCGAACTTCATCGTGAACGCGAACGGCGCGACGGCCGACGACGTCCGCGCGCTCATGAAGCTCGTGCAGGACGAGGTCGCGAAGAAATTCAACGTGACGCTCGTGCCAGAGGTCGAGCTGGTGGGTGAGTGGTGAAGAAGATTCGCGTCGGCGTGCTGACCGGCGGGGCATCGGCGGAGCGCGACATCTCCCTCGCCGCCGGCGCCCAGATCCAGAAAAGCCTCCCCTCCGACCGCTACGAGGTCGTGCTGCTCGACCCGCTTGCGTTCATGGTCCGGAATCCCGCGCTCACCGAGGCGCAGCGCGCGCAAGCGCGCGACCTGCTCGCGGGCGGTGCGCGTGTCGATCCGGCCCACGAGCTGCCGAAAGGCCTCGAGGACGAGATCGCGTCTGCCTCGAAAGCGCTGGTGCCTGCGACGCGCGGGATCACCGACTCGAACGAGCCGTTAGACGTCGTCCTCATCTCGCTGTACGGGACGTGGGGCGAGGACGGGCGCATCCAGGGACTTCTCGACACGATCGGCATCCCGTACACCGGCTCGGGCGTGCTCGCCTCCGCTCTCGCGATGGACAAGGTGATGGCGAAGACCGTGCTCGCGGCCGCGGGGCTCGACGTGCCGCGCGGCGCCGTCGTCACGAGCGCCCAGGGCGCGGAGCTCGAGCGGGGGCGCGCCGTCGGCCTCCCGGCGTTCGTGAAGCCAGTCGCGAGCGGGTCGAGCGTCGGCGCGTCGATCGTGCGCCGCGCGGAGGACCTCGCATCCGCGATCACCGACGCGCTGCGTTACGACGACCGCGCCCTGGTGGAGGAGTACCTGAAGGGCACCGAGCTCACGGTGCCGGTCATCGGCAACGACGATCTCACCCCGCTCCCGGTCATCGAGATCGTGACGCAACGGGAGTTCTTCGACTACCACGCGAAGTACGACGCCGGCGCCAGCGAGGAGATCGTTCCCGCGCGCATCCCCGGCGACGTGGCGAAGCGCGTTCAAGACCTCGCGGTGCGGGCCCATCGGGCGCTCGGCTGCCGCGGCATGTCGCGGACCGACTTCGTGTGGATAGGCGACCGCGTCGTCGCGCTCGAGGTGAACACGATCCCGGGGATGACCGCGAACAGCCTGCTCCCAAAGGCTGCGCGCGCCGCCGGCATCGGCTTCGGCGATCTCCTCACTCGTTTCATCGACTGGGCCCTCGAAGACGCGCGGCGGCGAGCGCGCTGAGCTCTCGACCCCGCTCGCGAGGACGCCGGCTCCGGCCGCCACGACGTCCCGCCGACGTAGACCGCGCCGTCGCCGGTGTCACGGCCTTCATGTGCGCCGCCGCGATCGTCGCCGCATCGATTGGTCCTTTCTGGAGGATCCGCGACGTTGCGATCGAAGGAGCGCACCACGTCGCGGTCGACGCGGTCGTGGCCGCCAGCGGCCTCCTCGAGGCGCAGACCTTCACGGCGAGCGCGGCACGCGCACGCGACGGCCTCTTGCACCTGCCGGCGGTGCGCGACGCGCGAATCGAGATCCGGATCCCCGACCGCGCCCGCGTGATCCTCAGCGAGCGCGTCCCGATCGCGCGCTGGATATCGAGCTCGGCCGGCACCGAGTGGTTCGTCGACGCCGAGGGGGTCCTCTTCTCGTCGCTCGATCCGCGCGGCGCGCCCGATATCCGCGTGACCGACGAGCAGAAAGCGCGTCAGGCCGGCGATCGGCTCGACCCCGCGCTCGTCGAGGCGGCGACGAAGCTCGCACGGCTCGGACCGCAGGACCTCCGGCCGGACGCGACGTCGCCACGCGTCGTGCTCACGGCGGGTGCGACCGGCCTCGTGCTTCGCGTGTCCGCGGGGTGGGAGATCCGCTTCGGCGGCGCGGAGCGTATCGACGACAAGATCGCTCTCGCACGCAGATTCCTGCGGGACAACCCGCAGCGAAAGCTAGACTACGTCGACGTGCGCAGCCCGGATCAGATCGTCTTCAGCCCAAGTTAAGTGCTGCTTCCGCTCCTCGGCCTGGTCGCCGGGGTGCTTTTGGGTCTCGCGCTCCGGTTCAACCTTCCTATCGAGTGGGCGCGATACACCGCGGTCGGCATCCTCGCGGCGCTCGACTCGCTCCTTGGTGCCGGACGGGCGGAGCTCGAGGGGCACTTCGACACGCGCATCTTCCTCTCGGGCTTTTACACCAACGCCCTCCTCGCGGCGGGCCTGACGTTTCTCGGTGACCGCCTCGGCATAGACCTCTATCTCGTGGCTCTCTTCGCTTTCGGGTGGCGGATCTTCCAGAACGTGGCGGTCATCCGCCGCCACTTCCTCTA
>DATLPP010000085.1:0-27500 GCA_035535615.1 Candidatus Udaeobacter sp. | reverse complement strand
ACGCCGACACCCGTCCCGACCCCGACACCCGTCCCGACCCCGACGCCGACGTCTGCTCCGACAGCGACCCCGGGACCCCCGAGCGGCACGTCCCCGCTGCACGTGCAAGGGAACAAGCTCGTGAACGCGAACGGCCAGGTCGTGCAGATCCACGGCGTGAATCACTCAGGCACCGAGTACGCGTGCCAGCAGGGCTGGGGCATCTTCGACGGACAGACCGACGCCGCTTCGGTCGCCGCGATGAAGACGTGGCGCATCAACGCCGTGCGCATCCCGATGAATGAGGACTGCTGGCTCGGCATCAACGGCATCAACGGCGCGTATGCCGGAGCCAACTACCAGAACGGGATACGGAACTACGTGAACCTGCTCAACTCGAACGGCCTGTACGCCATCCTCGACCTCCACTGGGCCGCGGCCGGCAGCAGGCAGGCCGACTACCAGCCTCCGATGGCGGACATGGACCACTCGCCGGCGTTCTGGCAGCAGGTCGCGAACGCCTACAAGGGAAACAACGCCGTCATCTTCGAGATGTTCAACGAGCCATACGGAATCAGCTGGAGCTGCTGGCGCGACGGCGGGAACTGCTCTTCGTTCAACGTCGCCGGCATGCAGACCCTCGTGAACACCGTGCGCGCTACCGGCGCGACGAACATCATCGCGCTGGGCGGACTCGACTGGAGCAACGACATGAGCCAGTGGCTCACGTACAAGCCGAACGATCCGCAGAACGGTCTTGTGGCGGCGTGGCACGTGTACGACTTCAACGGCTGCATGGACGTGAGCTGCTACAACAACCAGGCCGGGCCGATCCTCGCTTCGTACCCGCTGATCATGACCGAGTCCAACTCGAGGGACTGCAACACGAGCTGGTGGACGGCACTCTTCAACTGGCTCGACTCGAAGGGCGGGAGCTACACGGCATGGACCTGGAACACCTGGGGAACTCCGTGCGGCGACTTCTCGCTCATCACCGACTACTCCGGCACACCCACCTGGAGCGGTCAGCTCTACAAGGCCCACCTCGCCGCACTGCCCTGAGCAACGGGCTCGCGCGTGTCCATCTTCTGATCGTCGGCGAGGCCAAGGAGCGTACGTACCACCCGCTGCGCCGGTGCAAGCCCGTGATGCCGCTCGAGGTACTCGTAGCCCGCGGCTCGTAGATGCTCCTGTAAACGAGTCGACGTCGCGACCTCGATCACCCGCGCCGCGAAGCGCGCGGGGTCCGCTTCGACGAACGCCTCTCGTCCGTTCTCAATTGCGAGCCCCCGCGCTCCCTCAGGGGTCGTGATCACCGGCACGCCGTTTTGGAACGCCTCGAGGAGCTTCATACGTACGCCCGAGCCCTCGAGGATCGGCGCGACCGTCACCGCGGAGCGCTCGTACAACGGCGAAAGGTCCGGGACGAACCCAAGCGTCGTGACTCCACCGACACGCCACGCCGGCGGGACGATTGCGGCGCCCCGTGAGTCGGTCGGCAGGCCGGACCCCGCGATCTCGAAGGTCGCGTCGGCGAGACGACCGCGCACCAAGGGCCACACCTCCCGGCAGAACCAGTCCAGTCCGAGGATGTTGGGGTGCCAGCTGAGCGTCCCGACGAAGCAGACCCTCGGGCCGGGCGCCGGCGCGGGCGGGCGTCGGACGAACGGGACGACCTGCGGAACGTGATGCGCTTCGACGCCGGCGAGCTCGCGGTAGCCGCGAGCGTCGTCATCCGAGATCGCGCCGACCGCGTCGACCGCGCGCAGGACGTCGCTCTCGAATCGGCGGGTGCCCCGCCACTCCGCTTCCGCGAAGACGCGCCTCACGCCGTGCTGCCGCCGCGCGAACTCTCCCCAGATGTCGCTCTCGACGTTGTGGCCGTCGAGGATCACGCGCGCGCCGGGCGCGAGCCGCCGGATGAGCGGCAGGTAGTGCGCGGTGCCGAGCGCCCCGAGCCACACCGCGTCGAACCGCCCCGCGCGGAGCTCGGCGGCGAGCGCTCGACGAACCCGCGGCGATTCCCATTTCCCTGCGATGTAGGGAATGCCGTGCGCGAGCCTCAGCCACGCGACTCGGGGGATGTAGCGAGGATGCCGGCGGAGGTGGATCGGGTGGAAGACCGGCTTCGCCACCTCGACCTTGGGTATCGCGCGCTCGAGGCTTTCGCACTCTCTCCACGCCTGCGGGTCCTCGCGAACCCAGAAGACGCGGACACGCTCGATCTCCGGAAGTGACGTCAAGACCCGCAGCTGCGAGGCGACGCGGACGTGACCGCCCCGGACGGGAGGCCACGCGAAGTCCGGAGCGTTGAACAGAATCCGCATGCGTCGCACTCATTCGACGCGCGAAGCCGTTGAGGTCCGCTGTCCTCGTGGTTGAGGGCGGGCGTCGAATGGCCGGAAGCTGCGCGACGCCTCAATGCGGCGTTCATAGCGCCTCAATGGCGCGGCCGCAGCGTAATTGCATGCGGGCGGCGGCGACCGAGCGACCCTACCGGGCCGGCGCCCGGACTCTTTCGACCATTGCGCCGATCGACCACGCGGTCGCCCTCACCCTTGCGGGCGCGGCGCTCGGCCTCGGTCTTCTCCGGCTTCCCGGCACCAGCCTCTGGGGCGACGAGGTCTTCTCGGTCCAGCTCGTCGGAACGTCCTGGCCTGTGTTCTGGCAGATGGTCTCGACGCACGAGGCGAACATGGTCCTGTACCACCTGGTGCTGCGCGGGTGGCTCGGCCTGACCGGAGCGCTCGGCCTTCTTCCCGATGAAGTGATCGTCCGCATTCCGTCGATCGTGTTCGGCGCTTCGGCCGTCGCGGTCGTGTACGCGATCGGCTGCCGCTGGTGGGGACGGACGGTCGGCATCGTCGGCGCGGTGCTCCTCATGCTGAACCAGCTCCAGCTCCTCGCGGCGCGTGAAGCGCGCGCCTACAGCCTCGAGGTATTCCTGGTGTGCTGCGGTTGGTACGCGTTGTTCGCCGCGATCACATCGGAGCGTCATGCGCGACGATGGTGGTTCGCCTTCGCGGTCACGATGACGCTCGCTCTGTACACGCACCTGTTCAGCGCCCTCGTCATCGCGGGGCAATTCATCGCGGTGGTCGTGCTGCTCGCGCTGCAAACCGAGTGGCGCGCCGGCGCGCGACGGTCGCTACGGTCGGCGATCGTCAGCTTCGGCGCGATCGGACTCGGGGCGCTGCCGCTTCTCGCGTACACGCTCCGTCACGGCCCGACGAATCCGCAGATCGGGCCGGCCGGGATCACCGAGATCGCTCGCCTGGTCTGGAACGTCGCCGGGCACGATGTCGTCTTCGGGATCCTCCTCGGCGCGGCGGTCGCCATCGGCATCGCGCTCACCCTGCGCCACGCGCGCAGAGCTGGAGAACGACGCCTCGCCGTCGCGCCGGCGATCGCCCTCGCGTCCTGGCTGATCGTGCCCGTCGTGCTGAGCTACCTGGCGACGCAGCCGCGCCTGAATCTTCATCTCTTCGCCTGGGGATATCTCGTCGTTGTCGTGCCCGCGCTCTGCATGCTCGCGGCGATCGCGGTGGTCGCCGTGCGCACGCAGTTCCTGCGAGTGGCCATCGCCGTCGCGCTGGTGACGGGCGCGGCATTCGCGACGCCGGAGTACTCGTCGCCGCCATCGCAGGACTTCAAGACGGCGTCGGCGTGGATCGCGGAGCGTTATCGACCGGGCGACGGCCTCGTCGCGACTTCGTGGTCGTCAGCTCTCGGAATGGCGTACTACTCGCGCCTCGGCGCCTTCTCGAACGACCTCGTGACGGACTCACCGGCGCCCTGGTCGTGGGAGGCCGGCGGCGCGATCCCGCTGGATATGCGCGCGGTCGCGACATACGTGGCCGAGCACCCACGCGTCTTCGTCGTCGACTCGCTTCTCGCGGGCGACGCCGCCGAGGTCAAGTCACAGGCGCGCGACGTCGAGACGTGGCTCGAGGCCAACTATCGCGCGGTCGGCGAGATCGCGGTCCCCTCGTCACTCGGACCGGTGCGCGTCCGCCTGTACGAGACGCTTCACCCCGCGTACTTGTAGAAGAGCTCCCCCACCGCGCGGCACAGCCATGGGGACGAGTTGCGGATGACCACGCCCATCGCGCCGTCGAGCCGGCGGGCGCGCGTCTTCACCGGCGCCCGCGCGATCCACGCGTAGGAGAGCGGCTCCTCGCGCGCACCCCATCCGTCCTTGAACCCCCGGAGCAACGGCTGATCGAGATCGGACCGCCCCAGATCGAAAACGCGATGGCCGCTCTCGCAGCCCCATTGGATCGCCGACCACAGCAGCAGATAGTTCGCGTCGAGCTTCGCGTACCGCTCGTCACGCGCGCTGTACTTGTAGATAAGCGTCCCGTTGTGCGAACCGAACACCGCGGAAGCAACGGGGACCTCGCCGCTGTACGCCGTCAGGATGAAGCCGAGGCCCGGAGCGAGAACGCGGTCCAGAAGGAGACGAAAGAACCGGCGCGGCTGGATCGGCACGCCAAGGCGCCTCCGCGTTCGCAGGTGAAGCTTGTAGAAGACCTCGAGGTCGTCCGCCGACGACCCGCGAACGATCCGGACGCCGCCGCGCTCCGCAATGCGGACGTTCCTGCGGTGGTTCTTGTTGAAGCCGGCCCAGATGCGCGGGTGGTCGGTCGTCAAAGCGAGCTCGTGACGCACATGCGCGGAGGTCCAGTGAACGTGATCGCCCGGCGTAAGCGGCGCGCGCACCTCGATCCCATCGAGGGCCCGAGACCGTCCGAGCTCGGTGAGCGCGGTCACGAGATCGGCGCCCGCGCCGAGCGGCGGGCAGTGATCGGTGAACGGCAGGGACACCCAGCGGCGTCGGCCCAGCGGGCTCGCGACCTCCATCACCGGCGCGCCCGCGATCACCGGCGCTCCATGACCGGGGATCGTCACCGCCAGCGCGCGGTAGCCGTAGCAGTCCGCGAGCAGGCCGACCCAGGCCGGGTGATGGAAGAGGGTCGCGTCCGGGTGGCTCGCGGCGAAGTCGTTCCAACCTGGGTCGCCGATCTCGACGAGATTCATCTCGAGGCCCCGTGACCCGAGACGAACGGCACATGCACAGCTCGCTCCGCGGGGCGCGCGGTCCGGCGGCGCCACGCCAGCGCGAGCGCGGCCGGGACCTCGATCAGCGCGGGCACCGGATCGTCGGCCGCAAGGATCGCGAACTCGATCGGCCGGCGTATCGACCGAAGATAGGCGCCGACGGAGAGCCGGCCCGCCCGGATCTCACCGAGGACGGTCGGAACATCGGTGAGGGCACGCACCCACCGCACGCCCGCACGACCGCGGATTCGCGGCAGCTCCTCGCCACTCAGCATGAGCCACAGCAGATACGCGAAGTCGACACCGGCGGCCCGGCCGAGGCTGTGCCAGCCCCACGCACGCGGGTTGATGTCGAGCAGCTTGAGCTGGCCGTCGCGCGGGTCGCGCTTGAACTCGACCTCAACGATGCCGGTGAACCCAAGCGTCGCGAGGACGCGAGTCGCGCTCCCTTCGACCTCGGCATCGTCGATCGTCTCGACGAACGTGCTGGCACGGCCGAAGTCCATCGGCCATTGCCGCGTGCGGCGCGCGACGACCGATGCGATCGGCTGACCGTCGCGACAGAGCGCCGCGTACGAGAGCTGGTCCGTGCCGACACCGGGGATGAGCTCCTGGACCATGATCAATGACGGGTCCAGCAGCTGGGCGGCTTCGTCGTATCGCGCGAGCAGCGAATCGCGATCGTCGACGCGCCAGGCCTTCGACATGGTGAAGCGGTTCTGTTCGGCGCGGATCGCGGGCTTGAGGATCGCGGGATAGGCGATGTCCATCGCGGCGACCTCCGCGCGGTCCTGCGGGTAGTACGTGTGCGGGTGCGCGACGCCGATCTCCCCAGCGCGCCGATAGGTCAGCCGTTTGTCGTACGCCCACCGCAAGGTCTCCCATGGCGGGGTCGTGATCGCGAAACGCGGCGCGAGCTCCTCCTGATTGCGCGCGAGGAACGCCGCGGTTTCGTCGTCGGTCGGAAAGAGCGCCCAGCCCGCGAGGCCGTTCTGCGCGCCGAGGCGAAGGAGGAACGCGACCCGCTCGGGATCGCCCGCCGCCGGCCAGTCGATCGCGCGCCTGCAGTAGCGCGAGCTGCTCGCGATCACGTGCTCGTCGCGCAGGACCCATACGGGTATGCCGTGACGTCCAAGGCTGCGAACGATGCCGAGCGCCTTGTAGTCGCCGCCCAGGACGAGCGCGCCGTGCGGCCGGCGCCCGCGGCCGTTCGCCGTCACGCCTGTCGTTCCGCGGACCGGTATTCGAACCCGAGGTCGTCGCGGTCGGTCGCGCCGGCGTGCCTTCCGACGATCGAGCGCGTGACCGCGCGGGCCGCGAACTCCGTGCCCGAGACGAAGCGGACGAGAGGGCCAAACGTGCCCGCAGCCGGCGCGCCGACGAAGTGGAGGCCCGGCACCGAGGATTCGAGCCCGTTGCGTAGGACGGGGTAGCCCTCGGCGGTGCGGACCGACGCCGCGACGGACGGGGAGAGGAACGGGTATCGGCGAACGTCCACTCGATAGCCGGTAGCCAGAAGGACATGCTCGACATCGCGCGACGTCGCGTCATCGAGACCGAGCCGCACGTGGCCGTTCACGCGGGCAACGGAGGTGATGCGGCGCCCGGAGCTGATCGGCATGCCCTGCGATCGCGGGCGAAGCCAGAGCGATGCACCCGGCTGAAGCGCGCGCCGCAGAGCTTCCCGCTGCACGACACGAGGTTGCCAGCGAAGGATCCGCGGACGCGCGACGAGATGGCTGACGAAGGCCGGGCCGACGTCCGTGCGGTGGAACATGAGACGACCGAGCAGACCCTTTCGCGTCGCGCGTCCGACCCACCGAATGCGCGACGCGCGCATGAGCAGCTCGACCTCTGCTCCGGCCTCGTAGAGGAGAACGGCGCACTCGAACGCGCTCTGGCCTCCGCCGACCACGGCGACGCGCCGGCCCGCGAACGACGCAAGATCTGCGTGATCGCTGGAGTGCGTCGCGAGCTCAGGCGGAAGGGCGGCGAACTCCGCCGGGCGGAACACGAATGGCGCGATGCCTCCCGCGACCACGACGCGGCGCGCATCGAGCGACTCGCCGTCCTCGAGGGTCACCTGAAGACCGTCGGCCACCGCGTCGATGCGCTCGACACGGCGCGGATCGACCTCGGGAACGGCATGTTGCTGGAACCAGTGACCGTAGGCGATGAAGTCCGAGAGCGGGACCGGACGCGAAAGCGGTGTGCCTTTCCCGCGCTCGAACGCATCGAGCGTGAGCGCGGATCGCGGGTCCGAGATGTGCGAGGCGCCCCAGGGACTCCGCAGGAGCATCCCTTTCGGCATCTGCTGCATCCAGAACGACATCGGGGAGCCGAATACCCGGACGTTTGCGCCGGCGCCGGCGAGATGTGCGGCGGACGCGAGTCCGTAGGGACCAGCGCCGACGACGATGACATCAGATCCAGAACGAGTCATGACTGAGACCTCCCAAATGCGTTTCGGCGTGTTTCCCACGAGCGGAGAACGAAGTCTTTGAGCGTGAGCGCATCGATGTCGCCGGTCACCGCGAGCGCGCTGCGCGCGCCGTTCGGCCAGCGCCAGAGACGGACGAGCGGACCCGGACTCTGCTCGATGGCGTCGAGGACGGCCGTCTCGCTCCAATCCGTGTCCGCGACGTCGATGTAGGCGCCGTAGGCTCCCCGGTCATCGGACTCCTCGACCGGCAGGCCTTCCTCCGCAAGGAACGTGCGGACAGCCGGCGGTGTGCGGCGCGAAACGCCGACCATCGGCACGCGTTCCGATATGACCTCGAACGACCTCTGCTCGAGGAGCGTGTCGCCTCCGTGCCACGGCTCTCCGTCGATCAAGAGCCCGCGCGCGACGAGCCTCGCCTCGGGATCGCCGTCGAGATCGACGCGGATGCGCCGACCGCCCAGGCGGCTCACCACGAGCTTCGAGCGATCGCGGCGCCGCCACCAGTCGGCGATCTCGTCGAGCCGCGCGAAGAACACGCGCGGGCGGCGACTTGCGGCCGCGTTGAGGGTCGTCCAGAGCGCGGTCTCGAGCTCGAAGATGCGTTCGGGATGGAGCTGGATCGTGAAGAGGTCGCCCCGTGCATACGAGAGCTCGAAGATGCGCGACCACTCCGCCATCGCCGCGGCCTCATCGAGTCGGAGCCGCTCGAGGATGATCTCGTCGTCCGGGATGGCGACCGGTATGTCGACGAGGCCTTCGCGAAATCGGGGCCGGACCGCGAGGCGCGTGGCGTCCCGCGCGGCGTACAGCTCGAGAGCAAGCTCGTAAGCCCGATTGCCCGGGAGCGCGTTGCCCCAGGCGTCGAATCTCGGGAACGCGAACGCCTGGCTGCTGTGATAACGGAAGCCGAGCTCGCGAAGAACGGTGATCGTCGCGTCGTTGTAGCGGAGGTACGGTCCACGGAAGCCGGCCGGCTCGAGCCCGGCGCGCTCGAATATGCCGACAGCCCGCGCGATGGTCTCGCGCTGCGTCGCGTAATCGAGAAGGGCGTGGTCGCCGTGTACGAGGCCGTGCACGGCGAGCTCGGCGCCGCCGTCGGCGTAGCGCCGGAGCAGATCGGGATGGCGCGCGAGCACGCACGCCGTCGCCGGCCACGTGGGACGCGCACCGAACTCCGCGGCGACGGTGCGGTACCGCTCGAGGCGGGCGGCCATCGCCGACGCGGTGGCGCCGAAGCGTGACAGGACGGCGGCCGTGCGCGCGGCGGATCCGACCGCACCGCGTCCGCGCAGGCTCATGACGAGGCTCATATGTGCTCCACTCCTTGCGCCCGGATCGGTTCGCGCGCGGCGGCGGGGACGAGCCCCTCCATCACCGCGAGATACGTCTTGGCCTGGTGGACCCAGCGATATGGCTCGCCGACGCGTGCGGCTTTCGCGACGATCCGGCGGCCGATGTCCGGGTGCGCGTAGAGCTCGTAGATCGCTCGTGCCAGATCGTGCTCGCTCCCGGATTCGAACAGCTGGAAGCAGTCATCGTCGAAGTACGCCTCGACCGCCCGCGTCCGCGACATCACGATCGGCTTCCGCAGCGCGATGAGGTCGTACATCTTGTTGCTGTGGGTGAGGTCGAAGCATCCGTCACGCCGGATCGCCACAACACCGGCGTCGGCCTCCGTGATCCGCGGAAGGAGCTCGTTCAGCGGCACCCAGCCTTCACTGAAGAAGACCTGACCGGTGACGTCGAGCTCTTGGGCGAGCGCCTGCACTCCGGCGCGTCCCGGTCCATCGCCGTAGATGCGCAACTCGAGGCCCGGTATCCGATCGCGCAGCGCGGCGACAGCGCGGACGACGAGATCGAGACCGTACATGTGGTCGATCGTTCCGTGGCACACGAGCACGAAGCGTCCGTCGTTCCGTCGGCTGCTCGAATGGCGTCGCTGGTTGAACCGCTCGTCGTCGAACGAGTTGAGGACGACCCCGATCTTGTTCGCCGACGCGCCGCGCTCGACGAAGCGCTCGCGCATGGGCTCCGTGCACGTGAGCGCGGCATCCGCGAAACGGATGCTCGCCTGCTCGAACCAGGAGACCAGTCTGATGACAGGATGTTTCGACGGAAGCGAGTACTTCAGCGCGAAGAACTCCGGCATGCATTCGTGCAGGTCGAGCAGCACGCGAGCTCCGAGCAGTCGCGGCACCGCGGCCGCGAAGACGAGGCAGTCAGGAAGCGTATTCACCTGAACGACGTCGTACCGGCGACGGAGATGCAGCCAGGAGACCAGAAGCGCGGCCGCCACGAAGAACGCGGCGTACTCGAACATGTAGCGGATCTTGTTGCCGTGGCGCCGCCTGATCGGGACGCGATGCACGTTCAGGCGCTCGGCGGGCTCTTCGCGTGGCGGCTCGTCGCCGAACCGAAGGCAAATGAGATCGACCTCGTGACCGGCGGCGAGCAGCGCCTTGATCTCGCGCGTCAAACGCGCGTCGTAGGGATACACGCCTTGACGGATGACACAGATCTTCGCCATCAGTGGACCTCGTTTCTTGCGGGTGGACGCAAAGGCAGGACGACCGAACCGAGCGCGGCGAGCTCGCGCGCTGTGACAACCCGTGTCGCGAGCGCGAGAGCGGCGTAGAGCCCGATCGCCAGCGGGACCGTGACAAGAAGCGGCTGTTCGCGTAGAGGGATGAGCACGATCGCGGTCAACGCTGCGGCCGCGGCCGCCTTCGCGCCCACGCGGACGCTCGCGAGACGAAGGAGGTCGCGCGGCATCATCCGCACGAGCCACACGAGGACGACGAGCTCGGTGAGGGACGTCGTGAAGGCGGCCCCGCGTTCCTGGAACAGCGGGATCGCGACTAGGTTCATCAGCGGATTCAGCACGGCGGTGGCTAGGGCCATCACGATCAGGCGGCGTTCCATGCGCAGCCCGAGAAGCGCGGTCGCGAACGCCCAGTTCAGATAGATGAAGAGGAGTCCGGGGGCGAGGAGACGGAGGGCTCCGGCTGCACCCGCGTAGGCCTGCGCGGGGTAGAGGATCGCGACGATGTGCTCGGCGAAGAGGGCGAACACGAGCGCGACGCCGACACCGGCGAGCGTCAGGACGGTCAGCGATTTCTCGATCACCGCGCGCAGCTCATCGCGCGATCCGAGCGAGAGTCGCGAAAGCACCGGGTAGAGGACGGTTCCCGCGACGATGCTCGGGAAAAGTGTGGCCGCGCCGAACGGACGGTATGCCGCCGCGTACCAGCCGACATTCTCCGGTGCGGCCAGACGCTGGAGCATGACCATGTCGATGCTGAAATAAACGGTCGTCGCGATCGCATAGATCCCAAGTGGCACGGCCCTGCGCAAGAGCCCGAGCGCGGCCTCGATATCGACCCGGGGACGGCGGAGAGATTGCCTCACGCTCGCGGAGAGCAACAGCACGGCGAGATTCGCCGCACCGGCCGCAACGAATGCGTACGCGACCGCGGTGATCTCCGGCCGGACGACGAGGACGAGCGCGCCGACCGCCGCGGCCGTGACGCCCTGGGCCACGGCCGCGATCGCCGGAAGTGCGAACTGCTCGCGGCCCTGGAGGAACGAGCCGACGGTGTTGGCCACGCCCACCAGAAGGACGGACACGGCGAGGAGGAGGACGCAGAGCTGCAGCTCGAGGCTGTATCCGAGCGCGAAGCAGGCGAGCAGAAGTGCGGGTGCGGCGAGCAGCCACAGCCCGACGCGGACCGCGATGGTGGCGGCGAGTGCCTGCTCGTGGCCGTCGGATCGCTGCGCGACCATGCGGCTGAGCTGCGTCCCGAGACCGAAGTCCATCACGATCGCGAGGAGGGCCGCGTACGTGAGGGCGACCGACAGCTCACCGAAATGGCCCGGACCCAGATAGCGCGCCTGGGCGATCGTGAACGCGAAAGCCGCGATCCACGTCGCGAGCCGCGACGCCGTCAGCATCGCGATGTTGCGGGCGACCGTGCGGAGGATGCTCATGCGGTTGCCCGGAGAATCGTTGCGGGACGACCGGCGCCGGGCATGGCCCGATCGGCGAGATATGTGAGCAACCCGAGGACGGCCCCGAGCACGATCATGCTTCGGCTGTAGGTCAGCCCGAGGTCGACCGAAGAGAACACGATCTGACTGACGACGAGTGCGACCGGCAAGGCCGCGATCCACCGGACGCGAGCGTCGCGTCCTCGCACGAAGATCGCGGTGCCGACCAGGAGGGCCCGCGCGACGACGGTCCAGAGCGCGAGCGCGGCGACCGGTCCCGCCTTCAGCCACAGCCAGAGAAGCGCGTTGTGAGTGATGTATTGCCAATAGATGAAGTCGTAGAGCGGCGGCGGCTGGACGTGGACGAGATATTTCTCGCCCAGGCCGACGCCGGAGAGAGGGAGCTGGCCGATCGTGAAGGCGATGTTCCGGTTCTCGATCTGACGCCACTCGCTCGAGCTCTGGTCTCGCGCGCTGACGGATTGCTGATCGACAACGCTCCGGATCGCCCTGACCGGCTCGGCGAGCGGTCCGCTCGCGTCCCAGAACAGGGCGATATACGAGAGTGCGGCGACCCCCGCGACGCCGGCCAGCAGGAGACCGCGTTTGGGATTCGCGAAGATCAACAGGATCGTGATGACGAGGAGCACTGCCGCGAGCGCGATGAATCCGGTGCGACGCTGATCGAGCAGGAGCGCTGTCAGGATGACGGGCTGCAGCGCGAGCAGAACCCAGAACAGCTTCGTCCGAATCCCGAGGACCGCCATCACGATCGCGAGCGCGACCGTCGCGTCGAAGAACACGACGTCCTCGTGGGCGGTGACGGCCCCAGCGTCGTACGAGCTCCAGCCCGGCGCGTCCTGGTAATTGACGATGCCCTGCAACGCTTTGACGCCGACGATCGTCACGAACATCCAGATGAGCACGCCGATCTGGCCGCGTTCGCGGACGAGGTTCGCGGTCACGAAGTACACGGCGCAGAGCTCGAACGGAGCGCGCAGCTCGTTCATACCGACCTCGAGGTCCATGCCGCCACGCGCCAGGCCGATGAGGCCGCTCAGGACGAACGCGGCGGCGTACGCCGCGATCCCCCACCCCAGCGGACCAAGGCGCAGGCGTTCGTGGGCACCGGTCAGCCGGCGCACGAGCAGACCCGCGGCGGTCAGGAGGAGAAGGAGGTCCGCGATGCTGAGGCGGATCGGCAGCGGCGTGTAGGCCGAAACGTTCTGGAACACGTGGCTCTGTGCCGTGATCGTGTCCACTCCAGCGATCGGGAACTGCTCGAAGAGCAGGGCTGCCCCGAAGAGGAGGTAGACGCCCACGACGGGGTGCGCCATGACGAGGACGACAATCACGGCCCCCGCGAGCGGCGCGACCAGCATGAGGTCGCCGCCGGTCGCGACGATCGCCCCGGCGCACGCGATCGCGAGCGCCAGGGCAATGAGACCGAGCGCCAACCCCGCGTGGCGCACGCGCGCCGCGTAGAGATCGCTCGAGGGCCAGATCGAAGCGCTCATCGGGCGAGGAGTAGGAGGGCGAGCTGCGCCACGACCATTGCCGCGGCGAGCGCGAATGCGGGTCGCGAACGGCCGAGACCGACCGCCCCGCTCCCGGCGAGACCGACGCAGACGACGACCAGCAGCACGGCGAGCGCGGTGTAGATCACGTTCGCGCCGCCATGAGCGTCGCCGGAACGTCGACCGCCGACGCTTTGGTCCGATTGAGAACGATGCACGGAGCGTTCGTCGCGTGAAGCCGCTCCAGCGCCTGGCGCAGCAGCGGCAGCGGCGTCGCGTCCTCGCGAAGGACGACGCAGACCTGGTCGAGCACGGTCGCCCACGGGAGGACGAAGGCCTCGCCGGCGAGGATCGGAGGAAGGTCGACAACGACCGTTTCGAAGGATCCGGTCTCGTTCGCGACGAACGACCCGAGCGCACGTAGCGCCGGGCGCGTGCGGGTGCGGTCCCCGATCGGCAGAAAAGCGATGTGCGATCGGGGCGTCCGCTGAATGGTCGCGTCGAGCTCCGCCGCGCGCCCGAGCCGATCGGCGAGCCCGGGCGCGCCCTGCAGCCCGGCGTCCTCGCTGAGCGAGGGCTGTAGCCAGTTACCGTCGACAAGAAGGACGTCACTTCCTCGCAGCTCCGCGAGCGACAGCGCCGCCCCGAGCGCGACGGTGCTGACCCCTTCGCCGAGAAGGGCGCTCGTGAAGCCGATGCTCCGCGCGCCGAGCGCATCGATCCGGCTCGCGAGGCCATCGAACGCGCGCGTCATCGACGCTTCCGCGCTCATCTGCTCGGTCCGGCTTTCTCAGGGCCGTCGCCGAACGCGATCGCGGCGAGCGACGACCGCACATCGGCGCTGCTGGCGGATCCCTGCAGCCGCGGGACGCGCGGGACGGATGCGATCAGCTTCATCGGAACGAGGCGGGCGACGTCGGCGGACCCGGTCGCGTGCGCCGGCAGGATCGTTCCAAGGAGTACGAGCAGCGCCGCGAGCGCGGCGCCGGCGACGAAACCGATCATGGCGGTCATCGCGGCGGGCTTCGTTCCTCCCCGAGGCGAGGCCTCGGCTCGCGGCTGGTCGACGACCTGGAACTCCATCCCGCTGACAGCGAGGACCGCGGGGGCGAGCGTCGCCTGATCGATGCGCCCCCTGATATCGCCGAGCCGCACCTGCGCGTAATCGAGTCCAAGCCGAAGCTGATCGCGCTGATGCTGCTGGAGGTCGCTGAGCGGAACGGCGTTCTCCGCATCGAACGCGTCGAGCTTGCGCTGCGCGTCGAGCGCCTGCGTCTCGGCGAGCTGGAGCTGCTGCTGGTAGAGCGTGTTGGCCGCGGCGCTGAAGGTCACGCTCGCCTGCGCGACGCGATCGGCCCGCACCGCGAGCGCCGCATTCACCATCTCGGGTCCGAGCTGCGGATCGTGCGAGAGATACGCGACCGTCAACAGATTCGTGCCGTGGGTGTCGATCTGGAATGACTTCGCGACGGCCGCGAGAAATCGGCGCTGGTCCGGCGCCGCGTCGAGCGCGGCGCTGAGTGAGGTCTTCTGCACGACATCGCGAACGAAGCTCTGGGTAAGCAGAAGCTGCTCGAGTAGATCCGCCTGCTGCGATGCCGCCGTCTGCAGGATCGGTGCGCTCGGATCGTTCGGGCTCGTGACGAGGAGCTCCGGCGAAGCGCGAAGCACCCAGATCGTGGCATCGGACTCGAACGTGGTCGAGTACTCCACGTACGCGGACAGAAGTCCCGCGCCCCAGACGATCACCACGATCGCGGCGATCAACCAGCCGTAGCGCCGGAACGTGGCCAGGTAGGGCTGCATCGATGACGAACCTAGGGACCGGTTATTGAAAGGATGTGCGGCCGGCGTTGATGATCCGAAAGGCTCTGTCGAAGCCCGCCAGCGCGTCCGAGTTCCGGCTCATGAGCGGCTACAGGCGCTCTCAATGGGCAAACGCGTTCATATGGCCGTGATGTCGTCCCGAGAGCCGAGCGTCAGCGTCATCGTCCCGTCGTACAACCGCCGTGACCGGCTGGCTCGCCTGCTCGGCAAGCTGGAGCGGCACCGCGAGGCGGGCGCGGCATTCGAGGTCGTGGTGGCGGTCGACGGCTCGACCGACGGAACCATCGAGATGCTGTCGACCTTACGAACCGGATTCCCGCTCCGCGTCATCGCCAAGCCGCGGGGTGGTCCAGCCTCGGCGCGGAACGCGGCGATCGCCGCCGCAGATGGCGACGTCCTCCTTTTTCTCGACGACGACGTCGCGCCGCAGGAGGGTCTTTTCGATCGGCATGTCAGCTTCCATTCGACGCACGCCCGAGCCGCGGCCGTCGGGAGGATGGCGGCGCCACCCGGAACCCCACTTCCGGCTTGGCTGGAATGGGAGGCGGCCCTGCTCGACCGTCAGTACGGGCGCATGCAAAGTGGTTTGCACCCCATCGATTGGCGCGTGTTCTACACGGCGAACGCATCGGTGCGGCGCGAGGACGTGCTCGCGGTCGGAGGCTTCGACGAGCGCTTCGTGCGAGAGGAGGACGTCGAGCTTGCGCACCGGCTCGCCGCGCGTGGCGTCAGCTTTCACTTCCTTCCGGAAGCGGTGGTGCATCACGATCCGGACCGCACGTTCGAAGTGTGGCTCGCGGTCGCGTTCGAGCGAGGGCGAAAGAATCTCCTTCTCGAAAGCCAGCTCGCTCCCGCAGACCGGTCGCTGGCCGCCGAATGGCGGCGGCGGCATCTACTCAATCGGGTTCTCGCGCGATGGTCTCTCGGTCACGACGAGCGCACGCGGCTCGTCGTCGCGGCATTGCGCCGAGCGCTCGTCGCGCCGTCTCCGCGTGCCCGCCGGCTCCTCTGCAGCGCGCTCTTCAACGTGAAGTACTGGGCCGGAGTTGCCGAGGCGAGCGGGCTCGGTGCGGCGGTGTGGCGCGACTTGCTCGACGATCGGCCGGCGGGCGCGGCGCCGTCGGCGACGCTGTAGAGGTTACGGACTCGCGGTCGGAGCGGGGCCGGTCACGAATTCGATGAGCGCGAGGCCGTAGCCGCTGAAGTCGACCGTCACGGAGTTGGCGCCCTGCATCGTCCGCAGGTCTGGTCCGGTGGCGAGGGGCGTCGCGGAGTCGATCTGACGCACCGTGACGCCGACGATGCCCGGCACGTCATCCAGTGTGACGCTGACGCTTGCGGGCAATCCCGCTCCGCCCGTGGCCGTGTCGCTGTCGACCTGGCGGTTAACCACGAGCACGTGCACGTCGCTCGACCCGGGCGGCCGGACAGCGAGCGTCTCGACCTCCGGGTTGCTCGAGCTCGCCGACACGAGGGTGCTGCCCGGCGGGAAATAACGCGCCAGGTAGTAGTCGCGCCAGTACGGCAGAAGCGGTCGCCCCGTGTCGATCTCGATGAGCGAGAGCTGATGCAGGCTCGGATGAGCGAACTGGAACTCGAAGATCGCTTGAGCTCCGTGGCGCGCGAGTCTTTGGAACGCGCTCGCGCCCCATGCGGCGCCGAAGGCGTTCCACGGCCGCTGGGTCGGATCATCCTCGCTCCAGCCGGAGTTCACGTTGAGCTCGGTGATCCAAACGGGGATCCCCGGCGCCTCGGCCTGGACCTGTACGAGCCCGCGCTCGATGCCGGCGATCCCGCAGCAGCCGACATCGCCGTCGAAGAAAAACCGATCGGTCTGAGCGTTGCTCCACCCGCCGTACGCGTGAAAGCTCACCACGTCCGGCTTGGGGGTCGCACTCGCCATGAGAGCCGGCAGGTAATCGGGGACGTTGGTCGTGCCCGCGCTCGAGGTGGCGGCGCCGATGAGCTTGATCCCGGGATCGACCGCGAGCATGGCGGGCGCGCTCGCGTTCCACATCGTCACGTACTCGGTCGGGCTGATGTTCGGATTGCCACCGGGTGGGCAGCCCAGGGTCCGCAGATCGGGCTCGTTCCAGAGCTCCCAGTAGCCGATCCGGTTCGTCGTCCCCGCGGGATTCGTGATCGTGCTGCCGTCCTCGGCGATGAACGAACCCACGTTGTAGTAGGAGACGACCCGCGTCATATAGGAGGCGAACTCGGCGAAGCTGCCATCCCGGATCTTCCCGGTCGAGCAGTCCCACATCCACTGAGGCGCGTACGCGATGTCGAGCACGACGAGCCCACCCGCACCGCGCACGTCATTGACGATCGCGTCGAGATTGCTGAAGTTCCAGTCGCCCCGCGTTACGCCGGCAGGCATCACGAGAGGAAGCCCGGGAAGCCCATCGGTCGTCGCGTTGATGCGTACGAGGGGCGCCGCAAATCCATCGAAGCGCCCCCGCGAGTCAGGCGCGCGATCGAGAGAGCCGGGCCAGGCGAACTGCGTCCCCAGCCGCGTCGCGAGCTCGCCGTCCGACGAGCCTGCGCGGACGGAGATGGCGATGTCCGTCGAGGCGGCCGGGGCCCGCGTTACGGCCAGACCGGCGAGGACCAGACACGCGACAGACGTAAGCGTCAAAAGCCGTTGCATCGGGGATAGCCGCGAATTTGCGGCCACCGGATTGAGCGCCGATTGACGTGGCATTGACGGCAACGCCCTTGGCGGCGGAAACGCTGCGACATGTCGCCACAAAGGTCATCGCGAGCCCGCACGCGCCCTCAATGCCCGAGACGTTGGATGCACTTCGTGACGATGCCGCGCGTTCTCGTCGTTATCGGCACGCGACCCGAAGCGATCAAGCTCGCTCCGGTCATCCGCGCCGCCCGAGCCGCGTCGATCGACGTGCAGGTCTGCGTCACCGGGCAGCACCGCGAGATGCTGCGACCGATCCTCGAGCTGTTCGACATCGCTCCCGATCACGACCTCGACCTCATGACGCCGGGCCAGACCCTTTCCCGGATCACGGGCGCGGTCCTCGAAGCAACGGACCGGGTGATCGAGGCGTGCGAACCCTCCTGGGTCGTCGTTCAAGGCGATACGACGACCGCCCTGGCGGCATCTCTCGCGTCGTTCTATCGCGGAGTGCCGGTGGCTCACATCGAGGCCGGCCTCCGCACCGACGACAAGCGCCAGCCGTTCCCGGAGGAGGCCAACCGGCGAATCGTGGACGACCTCGCCGATCTCCACTTCGCCCCGACCGAACGCGCTCGCTCGAACCTCCTTCGGGAAGGACGCTCGCCGACGACCGTCAGCGTGACGGGGAACACCGGTATCGACGCGCTCCAATACGCGCTCTCGCTCGACTACGAGATGACGCGCGGACCGCTGGCCGGCGTCCCACGCGACCGCCGCATCGTGCTCGTCACCGCCCATCGCCGCGAGAGCTTCGGGGCCGGCATCCTCTCGATCTGCCACGCGATCGAGCGCCTCGTCCGCGAGGTCGACGACATCCAGATCGTGTACCCGGTCCATATGAACCCGAACGTGCGAAACACGGTCCGCGAGCGCCTTTCCGATCACGAGCGCATCAGCCTTCTCCCGCCGCTCGACTACATGTCGCTCGTCCACCTGATGCGCGCGTCGACGCTCATCCTCACCGATTCGGGCGGCATCCAGGAGGAGGCGCCCACCCTCGGCCGACCCGTCCTCGTGCTGCGCGACGTCACCGAGCGTCCGGAGGCCGTCGAGGCGGGATGCGCACGGCTCGTCGGTACGAACGAGTCGCGCATCGTCCTCGAGGCTCGCCGCTTGTTGGAAGACGCCGCGGCGTATCGCCGGATGGCGCATGTCGCCAACCCCTTCGGCGACGGCCACGCGAGCGAGCGGATCGTCGACACGCTCCGCGCCACGCCCCATCCCACGAGCAGCGACCGCGCGCCGCTCTCGCCTTTGGTCACCACACCGGATTTCACATGGGCTTCGATCGGCGCGGTGCCGGCGAGCTCGATGAATGGAGATGGACAGTCATGAGAAGTCGGTTCCCGCGCACCTTCACGATCGTGTTCGTTCTCGCGTTCCTCGCTTTACAGGCGGTCAGCGCAAAACCGGCGTGGGCCGTCCCGGGCGACCTCGTCGCGGACGTGTTCACCCCGGAGGGCGCGACGTTCTGGCCTCTCGGCATCTCGCCCAGCGTTGCGTTCGATGGGAAATATCTCTACTACGCCGAATACGCGGGCCACGTCCTGCACCGCATCGACGCTCCGCCCGCGGGAGGCAACTACGACGCGACCGGCCACATCGACATTCCGATCCTCGGGATCCCCTCGGGGCTCATGGCCATCGCGTACGACGCCGGACGTGATGCCTTCTGGGCGACCGCCGGCGATGGGGTCTCGGTGTACCTCCTCAGCAAGACCGGGGGTGCGGTCCTCGCCTTCACCATCGATCCACTGAACGGCCGCCCCGGCTATCAGTGCAATCCGGGGGATTACTGCACGGAGTCGAAGCTGGCGTACGACCGCTCCGACGACACGCTCTGGATCGGACCGGACGCCTGGCCCCGGATCTACCACTACCAGACCGCCGCCGATGCGCTCGGGTACGCCGTTCCCGCCACCACGCCCTTCATCGACGTGAACGTCCCGCCGAACGACATGACGACCGAGTGCAGCGGGTATTCGATCGTGAGCGCGGTCGCAGTCGGCACCGACTACCTGTTCCTCGGCGCCGGCGGATGCGCGCACTACTTCGAGTACACGCGAACCGGCACAAAGGTGGCGTCGTTCCCGATGATCGGAACTTCGATCGGTGACTTTGAGTGTGACAACACGAGCTACCCGGTCTCCGTGATCTGGGTAAAGAACTCGTTCTGGGGCGAGATCCGCGCCTACGAGCAGCCCGCGGCAAACGCCTGCGAGTTCGGCGGATGACACGTCTCCGTTACATCCAACACAGCCGCTCGCTCACCGCGGAATCTCAAGCGGGTCCCGCACGCGCTCTTAACAGCTGGGCCGCCCAATGCGCGGAACGAAGTGAATCGCCGGAGATGGACGATGTTTTTGAAAATTAGCGCCGCAGCGACCTTGGTCATCAGCATCGCGTTGGGTTCGGCCGCTCCCCTTGCCGCCAACGCCGCGGTGGCATCAATCAGCTCCTCGCAAGCTTCGGCAGCGGGTGGCGTGCCGGCAGCCATGCCGCTCATAAGCCGCGGCGTCCCCGCGTTCACGAATGACGACTGCAACGGATCGACCTCCGCGGCGTGGGCGAACGACACTCATTACGACTACGCGTGGCGTTCCTGCAACACGCCGTCCGCGGGCGCGCCCACCTACCTCGCATACGACCTGTCGGGCGTTCCGGCAGCCCAGCGTGGTCCCGCGCTCGTCGCCTGGTACAACGACCCCGCGACGCTCCAGTACGACTACAGCTACCAGATGATCGAGCACTGCTGCGTCAACTCGCCCTACGACATCCCCCGCGACTACACCCTCGACGTGAACGCGGCTCCGGGGGGATCGGTCCCGGCCGATGGCTGGGTCACGTTGGCGACGGTGACCGGCAACAACTATCACTCCCGCCAGCACGCGGTTGACCTGACCGGATACAACTGGCTCCGGCTCAACGTGACCGCGACGGACGGCGTCGCCAACGCCACCGGCGTCGTGGTCAACATGGACATCCACAACGCGAGCGCCGGCCTCCAGGACGACTGGATCTTCTACGGCGATTCCATCACCGAGGGCGCGATGCGCCATGACCAAGGCCCAGGCCCGTTCGCGCAGATGGTGCAGGCACAGAATCCTGCGCATTACCCGGTGCAGGAGGCCGGCGCCATCGGCGGGACTACGAGCCAGGACGCCGCGAACATGTTTGGGACGTGGTTCCCCATGTTCCCGGGGCGCTATGTCCCGCTCGCTTACGGCACGAACGACGTCGGATGGTATGGCTCGGACCCGACCATCAGCCCGACAACCTTCTACAACAACATGGCGGGCATGGTCCAGGCGGTCATCGCGGCCGGCAAGGTGCCACTCATCCCGAAGATCCCATGGGGCTGCACCAGCCAGATCGGGACGTACGGCCCGGTTTTCAATCAGCAGATCGACGCCCTCTACAACGCGTATCCACAGATCGTGCGCGGCCCTGACCTGTGGGCCTTCTTTCAAGCGAACCCAAACCTGATCAACAAAACGGCGCCGAATGGCGACGCCGATTGCGTCCACCCGACCGCGGACGGCTACATCGCCCTCCGGCAGCAGTGGGTCAACACGGCGATCGCGCGCGTGTACACGCCGGCGGCACCGCTTCAGATCTCCGGCGTGCAGACGACGAGCGTTGGCTCGAGCTCCGCCGTCATCGGCTGGCAGACCAACAACAAGGCGAGCAGCCAGGTCGACTACGGGACGACGACGGACTATGGCAGCAACGTCGCGGACGCTGCGACGATGACGAGCCACTCCATGACGCTCACCGGGCTGACCCCGAACACGACGTACCACTATCAGGTGAGCGGCACCGACACGTTCGGTCAGACAGCGGCAAGCGCCGATGCCACCTTCACCACGACCGTGGTCGTCGGGGCCGCCAGCCACCTCGCGCTCGCGACGACGGCCACCCCGACAGCAGGAACCGCCTTCAGCTTCACCGTGACCGCACAGGATGACGCGGGCAACACCGCGACGGATTACGCGGGCACGGTGCACTTCACCACCACGGATACATCGACAGGCGTCGTACTGCCGGCCAACGCGACACTGACCAACGGCCAGGGCACCTTCTCCGCGACCCTGACGAAGGCCGGCGCGCAGACGATCACCGCGACCGACACGGCCACCGCCACGATCACCGGGACGCTCAGCGTGACGATTCGTCCAGCGGCCGCAGCGCAGATGTTCCTGACTACTCCGAGCACGGTAACCGCCCTAAAGCCCTTCAACGTCACCGTCACGTTGAAAGATCGTTACGGCAACCGCGCGACGGGGTACGTGGGCACTGTTCACTTCCAGAGCAGTGACCTCCTCGCGACGCTACCCGCGGACACCACATTCACAAGCACCGACGCGGGGACGCGCGTGTTCTCGGTCACCCTCGCGACCTTCGCGACCCCGCAGACGATCAGCGTGCGCGATCTCGCGAACCCCAACCTCAACACGCAAAGCGGCATGATCACGGTCACGGTGGCGGTGCCGGGACTCTAAAAGCAGCTAGTCCATCTGCGCCGAGCCCAGAGCTCACCAGAGAGCTCTGGGCTCTCGCGCGCCCGCGAAAAGTCCGGGCCGCGCTTCCAGCGCGAGCGCATCGCCCCGATCCGGCGATTGAGCGGCTATTGCGGCTCGATTGAAGTTGTGAGCGCGATCGCGCTACTCGTGGCTCTCGAGTGCCCCGAAGGTCATGCAACCCCCGCAAGAGCCTCAATTCCGCGGCGCTTAGATGATCGCCGTGGCCACCGAACGAATGATCGTCGCGCCGACCATCGATGCAGGGTCCGCGACCCCGACGGTCGGGATCTTCTCCCAGGCGATGGGCGAGGTCCGCAGACGTGACCTCGCATACGCCGCCACCAAGCGAGCGATGGACATAGCCATCGCGGCAATCCTCCTGTTGATCCTCGTGCCGGTCCTTGTCGCCGTCGCGATCGCGATCAGGCTTGAGACTCAGGGCCCAGCCTTTTATCGGGGCGAGCGGATCGGACGATTCGGAAACCGCTTCACGATGGTGAAGTTCCGTTCGATGCGCGCGAACTGCGACGCGGCCGCGCACGCCGCCTTCGTCCGGAGCCTGATGCAAGACGGCGCCACATGCGACGTCTACAAAGTCCCGAACGACCCCCGGATCACACGCGTCGGGGCGTTCCTACGCCGCACCAGCCTCGATGAGATCCCACAGCTCTGGAACGTCCTGCTGGGTGACATGAGCCTCGTGGGGCCCCGGCCTGACGTCCCGTACGCAGTCGAGAACTACGCCGACTGGATGCACCGCCGCCTCGACGCGAAGCCCGGGATGACCGGGCTCTGGCAGGTGAGCGGCCGCAGCCGGCTGAGCCTCCTCGAGATGTACCGGCTCGACGTGAACTACGTCGGCTCGGCCTCGCTCGCCACCGACCTCGGGATCCTGTTCCGCACACCCACCGCGCTGCTCGTGCACAACGGCGCCGCCTAGATGCGCGTCGTCATGACCGGCGGTGGCGGTTTCATCGGCTCGCATCTGCTCGCGCGAATGGTCGGCGCGGGTACGGATGTGACGTTGATCGGATCCACGATCGGAAAGTCGCGCTACACCGCATCGCTCGTTTCCGCGGGCACGGTGCGTTTCCTTCGCTGCGACGACAGCTTCGCCGAGGACGACATCCTGCGGCCCGCGCTCGCCGATGCCGAAGCGCTCGTCCTGCTCGGCTACAACAGGCCGTCCGCGCTCTCACCGGCACGGCGCCTGAGCGAGGAGCTGGTCGGGAATCTCGCCCCGCTGGTCCGTCTTCTGCGCGCGGCAGAAGGTCAGGCCCGTCAGGTGATCTTCGCGAGCTCCGTGAGCGTCTACGGCTCTCACGTAAGCGCGCCCGTCCGCGAGACCGACGCGCCGCGGCCCGAGACCCCGTACGCGATCGCGAAGCTCGCAAGCGAGGAATCCATCGAGATCGTTTGTGCCGCGAGCGGTTGGACGCCGTGCGTGCTGCGCTATTCGACGGTCTACGGTCCGGGCGAAACCGTGCCGCGAGCGATACCAAACTTCATCCGCGCCGCGCTCGACGGACAGCCACCTGTCATCGCCGGGGACGGCCTGGATGAGCACGACTATGTCCATGTCACCGACGTCGTCGATGCGACCACGTTGGCGCTGCGTCACCGCGCAGCGGGCGTCTTCAACGTCGGCTCGGGCATTGGAACGTCAACTGTCGATGTCGCACGCATGGTCGTTCGGCTCACCGGTGCGGACGTCGAACCTGTCTTCTGCCGGCGCGATCCGGCTCTGACTTCACCTGTTCGCGTGGTCTGCGCGACCGACCTCGCGCGCAAGGTCTTCAATTTCGCCGCTTCTCGACCGCTCGCCGAGGGCATCACCGAGGAGATCGGATGGTTCAGGTCCGGTTTCAGCACCCGCCCGAAGGCGATGCTCGTAGCGAACGCTTGACGACTCGCCCGGAGAGCTGACCTCGTAGATACCCAAGCCAACCTCAGGCCGTGCCCTGTATGCTCTCCTCTCACACGTATACGCAGGGAAAAGCGCGGTGGGTGGCGAAACAGTGCGACTGAGCGACGATGTCGGCCTTCGCTCTAGCGTCCTGCTCGTTGACGACGATCGCGATTTACTGAACTTACTCGCGTTCCTCGTCGAACAGGCAGGGCTGACGCCTCTGCGCGCCTCGGATCCGACAACGGCTCTGGACCTCTTGAGCAAGGACGACCCGAGTGTCGCGATCATCGATCTCAACCTGAGTCCCTGGGACGGCTTCGATCTGCTCGAGGACGTGAGAGAGAAGAATTCGAGCATCCCGATCCTCGTGCTCACGGCACGAGCAAGCGAAGACGACAAGGTGCGGGCCCTCGACGCGGGAGCGGACGACTACGTGCTGAAACCCTTTGGGCATCGCGAGCTCGTCGCTCGGATCCGTGCTCATGCCCGCCGCGCCGCGCGTGACCGCAACGGCAAGCTCCCCCACGCGACGCTCGAGGTCGGATCGCTGCGCCTCGATCTGCGGGCCCGCCTCCTCGAGATCACCGGCGAGGAAGAGCTTCAGCTCACCGGGACCGAGTTTCGCCTTCTGGAATACCTCATGCGCAACAGCAACGCGGTCGTACCGACCAATGCGCTCGCCCGGCACGTGTGGGGCTATGACGACGCCCCCGCGCGTGATGTGGTCCGGGTCACCGTCCATCGCTTGCGCCGGAAGCTCCGCGATGACGGCAACGGCCGCCGATTCATCGAAACGATCCCCGGGGTCGGGCTCAAACTCCGATCCGCCGTCAGTAAGCAGACGAGCAACCCCACGGTGTAATGGTTTTGAAGCGTGCGGGGGGCCGTCGTAATGGATTTGTTCGCTTGCCTTTAACGGACAGCAGCGTTCGATTCGCGCAAGATACGCACCCATGGGGGAACAGTTGTGATCAAGATCCTTCTCGTCGAAGACGAGCCCGACATGCTCGACCTGACCGCTTATGTCCTTCGCCGTGAGCGCTTCGTCGTAGCGGAAGCCGCCGACGGCGCGGCCGCCCTCCGTCGCTGGAAGGCCGACCGCCCGGACATCGTCATCCTGGACCTCGGACTGCCGAGCGTCGACGGGTTTGAGGTGCTCCGCCGGATCCGCGAGGAATCCGACACCCCCGTCCTTATCCTCACCGCTCGCCCCAAGGGACCGGACCTCGCTCGTGCCTTCAACCTGGGCACCGACGACTTCCTAGCGAAGCCGTTCGAATTCCGCGAGCTGATCGCCCGGATCCGCGCGATCCTGCGCCGAGCGAAGGCAGCGCACCAGGAAGTTCGCGAGCCGAAGGTCGAGGCGAACGGTCTTGTGCTCGACCCGGAGGCCTACGAGGTCACGTGGCGCGAGCAGATCTGCCGGCTCACCCCGACGGAATTCCGGATCCTCTACCTCCTCGTCACCAACGCCGGCCACGTCGTCTCCGCGAACCGGCTCTACACGTACGTCTGGGGGGCGGACGGCGGCGACGCGAACGCGCTGCGCTCGCACATCAGCCACCTGCGTCACAAGCTCGAGGTGGGTGGCCAGACGCCCGGCACGGTCACATCCGTGCCCGCTGTCGGCTACGTCTTCCGGCCGATCGCTGTCGAGGTCGCGACCGCGAGCGCGAGCCTGCCGCCCGCGCCGGTTATCCCGATGGCGACAAGCTCGCCGTTCGACACGACGGCGCAGACACGGCTCGCACCAGCTTCATAGACGCAACCGCTCGCGAGCCCCGCCGCGCGGTGCCTCCGACTTTGAGACTCAGTCTCCGGTCGCAGGCAGCTGCGCGTAGTCGCTCCGCGTGAGCTCGAACAGCAGGACGTCCTGCTCCCTGCCGGCCACCGTGCCCTTGTTGTTCCCGATCAGCCGGTACCCGGCCCTTTCCAGAAGCCGGCGGCTCGCGGTGTTGTCCGCCAACACGGTCGCCCTCATGCAGTCAAAATCGAGTCGCCCGAACACAAATTCATTCCGGATCGTGCAGGCCTCGGCCGCGAATCCCTTCCCGTGTTCCGACCGTTCCCCGATCAGGACCGCGACCATCGCGTGACGTTTCGTGCGATCGATCTGTCGAATCAGGGAAAGCCCGATCGCTTGGCCATCGCGGGTGATCATCCACAGGATCGCGTTCGGGCGGAGGCCACCGAGGAACAGGACGAGCGCCGCGATCGCGGGCCGCTTCGCCCAAGGGACGTCACGTGTCCACCAGTACCGAGTGATCTCGGGATCCCCGAGCCAGCGCACGAGCCGCGGAATGTCACGCACGGATGGCGGGCGGAGGGCGAGGCGGAGCCCGGTGAGGGGAGGACCGAACAACTCGAAACCATGCTCGCCCAGTCGCGACCGGAACGCTCGGGACGCGCGATTCAGTAAGGACGGGGTTATCAGGTGTCGGGGTTAACGCCCGCAGTTCCTGTGGGCTCTGGGTGGCTCGAACACCCGACCTCAGCGATGTCAACGCTGCGCTCTAACCAGCTGAGCTAAGAGCCCGAAGAGTCAAGGATAGCGTGCGGCGCTCTCCACGCGCGGTGCGCCGAACATACGCAACCCTTCCGTGGGCGCGTCTTTCGCGAAGCACACGACCTTGAATGCGCCGAGGCCATTGGGGTCCAGCAGTGCATCGATCGCGGAGCGTCGACTCGCGGCACGGAGCTGCTCGATCGGCGTCGAAGGGCGCGCGGTCGCCTCGCGGATGCCAAGCGCGACGAGCATGTCTCGTTGCGTCGCCGAGCCCGCGTAGAGCAGCCCCGCGCCTTCGGCGGCTCGCCGGATGGCGGTGAAGTCGACGCTCGCGGTGAGATCGTGCCGTCCCGGCTCCAGCAGCGGATCCGCGATGAGCCGGTGCTGCGCGAATCCGCGGATCGTTCCGGCGCCCTGGCGCGTGAGAAGTTCCGTCTCGTCCCCCCCGTAGTCGACGAGGACGACGTATCCGGTCACGAGAGCGGCCGCGAGACTCGCGACCCAGCCCTCTGCCGCGGGGCTGGTCTCCCATCGGCCGCCGAGCGGAACGGACTCGGGAATGCGCCAGCGGAGATCGGGGCTGCTCGGCGGACGGAGAATTTCGACGAGCGCCCCGCTCTCCTCGCCGACGTAGACCTCGCGCACGCCATCCGCGGTGCGGGTCAGGACGTGCACCGGGAACGCATCGAGGACTTCGTTGGCGAACACGACGCCCTGTATCGGGGCAAGGCTGTGGGCAACGGAGGCCCACCGCAGGTCGCGTCCCTCGAGCGCGAGCGATTGCTGTGCGCGCAGCCGCGGCGAGACTTCGACGATCGCCGGGCGCGCCCCGCGGGCGGCATCGGGTCGCTCCCGCTCGAGCGCGGCGAGGAGATCGCGCATGAGGATCCCCCGCCCTGCGCCCGCCTCGACGAGGTCCCACGGCGACGACTTTCCCGCGAGCGTCCAGAGATCGGCGACGGCCCGTGCCAGCGAGCGTCCGAAGGCGGGACCGAGATCGACCGAGGTCACGTAATCGCCCTCAAAGCCGAGCGACGCCCGCGTCGTGTAGTA
>DATLPP010000084.1:0-5137 GCA_035535615.1 Candidatus Udaeobacter sp. | reverse complement strand
ACCCACGCGCCGCGGACGCTCTGAAGCCGCGCAAGCTCGGGAACGAGGGCGCGAAGCAGCTCGTCTGGCTCGCGCTGGCGCGTCAGACCGCTGAGGGCACGGGCGTGGATGCGCGACCAGAGCGTGTCGAGGTCCTGGCGCCCGAGCGCCCACACGATCTCCGCGATCACCAGGCCGATCGCGATCAGCGCCTGGACCGGCCAGAGGTCGGTCGCGCGAGCCTGCTCTCCGCGCACGACCAGCGCCGCGTCGTACCCGACCACCGCGAGCGCGGTTGCGGCGACGGCGCCGACGGGACCCGAGCGCAACGCCGCGACGCCGATCGCGAACGCGTACAGGATCCACGGGCCGAGCTCGAGCGGAAGCGCGAGGACGAGCCCGGTCACCGCGCTCACATCCAGCACCGGGACAACGAAGGGGGCCCTCTGAAGAGGGGGGTAGTACCGAACGGTCACGGCAGCGGCGAGATACAGGACGAGGATGAGCGCCGCAACGGAAGTCGCGCCGACGCCCGACAGAAGGACGAGGGTTCCGCCGAGGGCAATGGCCGCGAGCCGAATGAGCAAGTGGGCGCGCTCGCGCGCTTCGATGGCCGCGGCCGTGCGACCCACTGCGCCCTTTCTAACGTGTCTGAGCCAGGTTGCGATGCGGTCTTTAGGGACCTCCGCCTTCGGCTCCGGCTTTCTCGGTCGGCCTTCGCCTCCCGATCAGTAGCTTGCTACCAGGATGCGACTCGGATCGTTGTCGAGCTCTATGACATGCCCGACACGGAGGTGGGGGGCGTCGAGCACCGCGATCGCGTGGGAAAGGCCGGCGAGCGCGACGTAGAGCTGGTCGCCGTTCGGTGAGACCGCGAGGTCGACCACCGAACCGAGGAATTCGGCTCTGGAGATCAGCGACCGGTCGCGGATGGTCAGCGCCTCGACGCCACTCGCGGACCCCACGTACAGGATGTCCTCGCGCGGCGAGATCGCTAGCGACGTCGGGACAACGTCGGTGGCGATGCGGTCGACGACCGCGTATTGCTCGGTGTCGACGACGTCGACGATGCGCTGGCCCGCGATCGCGGCGTAGATTCGCGTCCCCGACCCTGCCATGACCATCGCGCTGGGCGCACCGTCGAGCGGGATCGTGTACGGCGTGCGGCCGCCGAGATTCAGGTAGAGGAGGTCGATGCCGCGCGGCGTCGCGACGAATACGTGGTTGTGCTTGTAGCTCGGGGCCAGGATCTCGGCGCTTCCGTGGTAGTCGAAGAATTCGCTTTGGCCGGTCGTGAGATCGCGCTGCTCCGCACCCTGCGGTCCCACGACGAGAACCGAGTGGCCGTCGCGATTGGCGGCGACGATGCCGTCGACCGCGTAGGAGGATCGATCGCGCGTCTCGCCGGTGACGATGTCCTGCGCCATCACGGTCTTGCCCGACGCCGCGTAGAGGGTGCGCTCGTCGGTGCCCATCGCGATCTGCGACACGTCCGGGATGCGCAGCGTCGCGCGGTCGTCGCCAGGCCGCGCGGTGTACGCGCTGCCGCCGGCGAGCGCGATGACCGTGACCCCCCGCGGAGGCCGCGCGGCGGCGGGCTCGTAGTGGTCGATCGTGGAACGGCGCTTGGTCTTCCATCCATCTTTCGCGACGAAGGGGTATGGGTCGACCATCCCGCCGGGACCGAGAATGGGATACGGCGAGTCGCCGATGCTGTCGTTATCGCCGTCCTTGCCCTTGTAGTCGGCCCACCAGTTCCCTTCCTTCGACTGCTTGTCGTACCAGACGTTGGAGCCTTCGGTGTTATCGCTGACCGGTGGGTTGTTGCCGACGACGTTGTTGTGGAAGATCACGTTCTCTTTTGCGTCGCTGAACCAGATGCCCCAGTTGATGTTCGAGTCGATCGTGTTGTCGGTCACGCGATTCCGAGAGCTCGCGTACAGATACAGGCCGTAGCCGCCGGGGCTGTTATAGGTCTGGCGCGCGAGCAGGTTGTTCACGAGGACGCAGTCGTCCGAGTTCTGGAGATGCAGCCCGTAGATGTTGAACTCCACGTCCGAGTCCTTGACCGTGATCTTCTGCGAGGCGTGGATGTAGAAACCGAAGCGGTTGCGCAGCGTCGTCACGCTCTCGATGGAGCTCGACACCATGTCGATGAAGTAGATCCCGGTCGAGAAGGCCGTCGTCTTCCCATTGCGGATGGTCACGCCGGTGTGGCCGCCGACGCGGACGCCGACGCTGTCGAGCTGCGGAAGCGGCCAGGTCTGCGGGCCCATTCCGGGACCGGTAAGCGTGTGCCCGCCGAGATCGACGGTGATGTTGTCGGAGACGATGACCATGCCGTCGCCCGCGCAGGTCAGGTCGTTCGCGAGGGTGAAGCTCTCGCTCACACGCATTGCGCACGTGCCCTCGCGGGCGGGGAAGCTCTGTGTTGGCGAGGCCGCGGGGGTGGCCGAGGCGCTCGCTGCGACGGAGCTCGCACCCGCGCTCGTTGAGGGTTGCGGCCCCGGAGCCTGAGTGGCCTGGCAAGCGACCGCGGCCACGAGAGCGAGCACGCCGAGGCGCGCGACGAGCGGCCGCATGTCGGAAGCCTATACAGCGGCCGAGGGGCGGCGGTTCCCGCAGACTTCGCGTGTGCGCGAGGAAGCGCGGCGCATCGACGAGCGGCTCGAGGCGACGCTGCGCATACCCGACGTCGAACCCACGGCGATCGTGGTCATCGCGCACGCCCTACCAACGCACGGCGGGACGATGCGGACGCCGATCATGGCCGCGATCGCGCGCGCCTGCGCCGAGCACGGGTGGTACGCGCTTCGCTTCAACTTTCGCGGCGTGGGCGCGAGCGCCGGGGAGTGGAGCGGTGGCCGGCACGAGACCGACGACGTCGCCGCGGCGGTCGATTACGCGCGCACGGTCGCGCCGGGCCTTCCGCTCGGCATCGTCGGGTACAGCTTCGGCGCGTTCCAGATCCTCGCGTACCTCGAGCGCGGCGGCCGCGCCGACGCCGTCGCGCTCGTCGGCGTTGGGACGAAAGACGTGAGCTTCGCGCCGCGCGCGCTCCCAAGGGTCCCCGACGGCACGTTCATCGTCGCGGCGGAGAACGATCAGTTCGGTACCGCCGACGAGCTCCGCGCGGCCGTCCCGCACGCGCGCATCGCGACGGTGAGCGGCGTCGACCACTTTTTCGTCGGCAAGCGGGACGAGGTCGGCGCTCTCGTTGCCGACGATCTCGCGCGCGTCCTGCCTGTACCATCGCATCTCCCATGAGCGCTCAGGCCACTGCTGTCGGGCATCCAGAGCCATCGACTCCCGCGAAGAAGACGCGGAAGCGCATCCTCACGGGCGATCGCCCGACCGCGAAGAGCTTCCACATCGGCAACTACTACGGAACCCTCGCCAATCGGGTGAAGCTGCAGGACGAGTACGACAGCTTCTTCCTCATCGCCGACTACCACATGCTCACCACCCGCGTCGCGGACCTGGAGGAGATCGGCCCGAACATCCGCGAGCTGGTCACCGACTACCTCGCCGTCGGAATCGATCCGAACAAAAGCACGATCTACCTGCAGTCGCTCATCCCCGAGGTCACCGAACTTTTCCTCTACTTCGCGATGCTCGTGACCGTGCCGCGGGCTCAGCGGATTCCGACGCTTAAGGACCAGATGAGGAACCATAATCTTGCCGTCCCCTCGTACGGGCTCCTCGGCTATCCAATCCTTCAAGCCGCCGACATCCTCATGGTCAAGGGGGACCTCGTCCCGGTCGGCCGCGACCAGGAGTCGCACGTCGAGCTTACGCGCGAGATCGCGCGTCGCTTTAACGAGCTCTTCGGGCCGGTCTTCCCGGTGCCTGAGGCGCTCATCCCCGAAGGCGGAATGCTCCCCGGCACCGACGGGATCAGGCAGATGGGGAAAAGCCTCGGCAATGCGATCTTCCTGACCGACGATCCGAAGACCGTCGAAAAGAAGGTGCGTGCTATGTACACGGATCCGAACCGCGTGACCGCGACGACGCCCGGCCGCGTCGAGGGAAACCCGGTCTTCGCGTACCACGACACGTTCAACTCGAATAAGGCGGAGGTCGAGGACCTGAAGCGCCGCTACCGCGAGGGCTCGGTCCGCGACGTCGAAGTGAAAGAGAAGCTCATCGTCGCGCTTGAAGAGTTCCTCCGGCCGATCCGCGAGCGCCGGGCGCGGTACGCGGCCGACCCGAAAGCGGTTGACCAGATCATGGAGGAAGGCAGCGCCCGAGCGCGCGACGAAGCGCGAAAGACACTCCACGAGGTGCGCTCGGCGATGCACCTCAACTATTTCGGGCTCTAACCTCAGGAGACCGTGCCAAGGCTTTATGTCCTCGTGCTCTCCGGCGGCGCCGGAACGCGGCTCTGGCCACTCTCGCGCCGCGACAGACCGAAGCAGTTCCTCAACCTAATCGGCGACCGGAGCCTTCTCCAGGACACGGTCGACCGCGTCTCGGAGTTCGTGCCGAGCGAGCGCATCTTCGTCGTCGCTCCGCCCGAGCACCGTGCCCTGATCCACGAGCAGTTGCCCGACCTTTCGGTCGACCACCTCGTCGTCGAGCCCTACCCGCGCGGCAACGCCGCAGCCATCGGGCTCGCGATGGCCGCGCTCGCGGCGTTCGACCCGGACGCCGTCGTCGCCGTGCTCCCGTCGGACCACGTCGTGGCCGATCGCGCGCAGTTCCGTAAGGTGCTCATCGCCGCGACAGCCGCGGCCGAGCGCGGTCACCTCGTGACGCTCGGGATCACGCCGGAGCGCGCGGACACCGGATTCGGCTACATCGAGGCCGCCGACAAGCTCGAGATCGATGCCCCGGTCGAGGTGCGCGCCGTCAAACGGTTTGTCGAGAAGCCCAAGCGCGAGGCCGCGGAGCGCATGGTCGCCGCCGGCGGCCACTACTGGAACGCGGGGATGTTCGTGTGGCGGGTCGAGGAGATCCTCCGCGCCTACGAGAAGCATCTGCCCAAGACGGCCGCGGCCCTGGTGGCCCTGCGCGATGCGATCGGATCGCCCCGGTACGAGTCGGTGCTCGCCGAAGTCTGGGAGGAGACGGACCGCACCACCGTCGACTACGGGATCGCCGAGAAGGCCGACAACGTGGCGGTGGTCCCAGCCGACATCGGCTGGCAGGACGTCGG